>JBATTM010000704.1:0-21199 GCA_049670545.1 Polyangiales bacterium | reverse complement strand
CCCCTGCTCCGCGAGTTGTGGATAGTTCCCTTTGAAGTTGCTCCAGCCGCTGGCCCCTGGGCCGCTTCCGTGCAGAAACAACACGACTCCGCGGTCGCCTGACCCTGCGTCGTGGTAGTGCATCGTGATGCCTCCCCCAACGTCGGCGTACTTGCCCTCGGGAACTGCTTCTACGACCATGGATACCACCCTGAAGAACGCGCCCGAACAGGCTCGCTCAGATAAAGAAGTCCGTGTTCTTCGCGCCGAAGAGAACGCCACCGAAGTTCGCGGCGGGACCGTCCGGGCCATTGGCATGATGAAGCCGGATCGTGTGAATGTCCTGGAAATGCCGGTTCAGCGGGTGGTCCTCGAACGCTGCCCGCGCGCCGCAGGTCAAGAAGAGCTTCTCGACGACCGCGGTCGCCGCTTCCACAGCTCGCGCGGAGTCACTCCGAAACCGCACACGCCGGTCGAGCGGGATCTTCTCGCCCTTTTCGATGCACTCGAACATCTCCGAGAAGTTGCGACGGAGGACCAACACCTCGCGGTCGAGAATCGCCGCGGCGTCGGATGCGGTCACACTGTTGGTGAACGAGTCTTTCGCCTTGCCGCCCGTCGCCTGTGAGACCTTCTCTTTCATGTAGTCGATATAGGAATCGAGAGCTCCAAACGCGGCGCCCACCGCCGGTGTCGACACCGAGCGGACGTGGATCTGACCGAACGGGTACCGGTAGACCGGAGACGGATTCATTTCGTTGCCAGGGCTCTTCTGTCGGAATCCATCCGAGAACTTGTGCATGCGATGATCGGGAACGAATACGTCTTTGACGACGACATCTTTGCTGCCGGATCCACGGAGACCCGACGTATGCCAGTTGTCGATGATCTCGAAGTCCGATCGTGGAATCAGGAACGTCCGCATGTCAGGCGGCTTGCCCTCTTCCGAAGGCACGAAGCCGCCGAGGAACGCCCATTCGGCGAAATCGCACCCGCTCGAAAACGACCATCGACCGCTGAGCTTCACACCCCCGTCCGCCCACTCGGTTTTCGCGACTGGCATATACGACGACGAAATCAGCGTCGAGGGATCGTCTTTCCAGACTTCGTCCTGCGCTTCCGGTGCGAAAAGAGCGAGCTGCCAGGTGTGCACGTTGAGCACGCCATACACCCACGCGCTCGATGCACAGCCGCGACCCAGCTCGAGCTGCAGATCGAAAATGATCGAAGGGTCCATTTCGTATCCGCCGTACCGTTTTGGCTGAACCACTTTGAAGAACCCGAGCCGATGAAAGTCCTCGATCGTTTCCTTCGGCAGGCGGCGGAGCTTCGCGGCTTCTTTCGTGCGCTCACGGAGCGTGGGGGCAAGGTCGCGCGCCCGCTGAATCAGCTCTTCATGCGTGGGAATGGGGCTGAAATCTCCGTCCATGGTTGGTTCTCCGGGCGACACTGAAATGGCTGGACTCGCGCTCGATTGGGTCATGGAATCACCGCTTTACAGACGGCCCCGCACAGGCCATAAAGTAGAACACGTTCTAGCGCATGGGCTAGAACGTGTCCAGCCCCCGTATTCCTTCATCATAGGGCCCACTTTACACACTGGAAAGGACCGAACTGATGCCCATTCCGGAAGGCCTCAAGGCCATCGACCTGATGATGAACATCCCCGACGGGGACCCGACCGCTTGGTATGAGTTCATGAAGCCACTCCTGCTCGACGAGGAAAGCCGAAAGGTTTTCAAGATGCCGGCGCAGTACATGTTCAAAAACATCCCGAACATCGATGACCAGGACGACTACGTCGCGTACTCGATCGCCGAGATGGACAAGTGGGGCATCGAGAAGGCAATGCTCGGAATCTCAGGTCCCAACTCGACCAACTTCGAGGCATGTCAAGGACACCCCGAACGGTTCTTTGCGTCATACGGAGCAAACCCGAACAACGGGATGGATGAGGTGCGCAAGATCAAGCGCCTTCACCAGGAATGCGGGATCAAAGCGGTAACAGGTTTCCCTGCGGGCCTGTGCCCGCAAGTTCCGATCAACGACAAGCGCTACTATCCGATCTACGCCACCTGCGTGGAGCTGGACATCCCGATCTGCATCACCGTGGGAGTCCCCGGTCCGCGCATTCCAATGGGTCCGCAGAAGGTCGAGTTCATCGACGAGGTGTGTTGGTTCTTCCCGGAACTGAAGTTCGTCATGCGTCACGGTGGCGAGCCCTGGGTCGACCTCGCCGTCAAGCTGATGCTGAAATACCCGAACCTGTACTACAGCACGAGCGCCTTCGCGCCGAAGCACTATCCCGAGTCGATCATCCACTACGCGAACACGCGAGGGTCCGACAAGATCATGTACGCCGGATACTTCCCCATGGGACTGTCTCTCGAGCGGATCTTCACCGATATGCAGAACGTCCCCTTCAAAGACGCGGTCTGGCCGAAGTTTCTTCGAGACAACGCGACACGGGTCTTCAAGCTAGAGGAATAGGAGCCGCAATCGATGAGTGATTCCCCGGACCTTCTGGTCGAACGCCAAGGGCACGTGCTCGTGCTGACGATGAACCGCCCAGAAGCCAGAAACGCGCTCTCGCTCGACATGCTCGACCGGATGTCGGCAGCCTGGGATGAGATCAACGACAACCCGGACATCCGTGTCGCAATCCTCACTGGAGCTGGCGGCAACTTCTGCGCAGGCGCCGATCTCAAAGCCATGGACGACAAGCCGGTCGATCAGCAGTATGAAGAATCCGACCACGACCCTTCTTACATCAAGCCGCTGCTCAAGGGGTTCAATCTGGAGAAGCCTTTGGTCGCGGCCGTGGAAGGGTTCGCGATCGCCGGTGGTACTGAGCTTCTCCAGCCCACCGACATTCGAGTCGCCGCGAAAAGCGCCGTGTTTGGCGTCGCGGAAGTGAAGCTCGGCCTCTTCCCCCTTGGCGCCTCGACTGTCCGTCTGCGACGGCAGATCCCATACACCATCGCGGCGGACATG
Source organism: Polyangiales bacterium (assembly GCA_049670545.1). Lineage (GTDB taxonomy): Bacteria > Myxococcota_A > Polyangia > Polyangiales > Houyiibacteriaceae > SG8-38. The sequence goes on along the minus strand of JBATTM010000704.1, from coordinate 18,226 downwards.
CTGCTCACCGGACGAACGATCACGGCAGATGAGGCCTACCAGTACGGGCTCATCGGTTATGTGACACCCGACGGAGAGGCGCTCGACCAAGCGATGAAGATCGCGGTGCGCATCGCGCGCAACGGTCCCGTCGCGGTCCAGGCGATCCTCCGAGCGCTCCGAGAAACCGAGTGCCTCCCTGAAAAAGAAGCCTTGCCCATCGAAGCAAGGATCGGGATGAAGGTATTCATGAGCGAAGACGCCAAGGAGGGGCCGCGCGCCTTCGCTGAAAAGCGTAAGCCCGTCTTCAAGGGCCGCTAGCGTCGCTTGTGCCGAACGCGAAACGCCTCGAACGGCGACTTGGCGAAATCTTCGGGAACGAACTCCGCGGCACAGGATTCCACTTCGAAACGTCGATGCACGACGTCATCGAGTTCGAGGCCCCGCGCGTGTGCCGTGAAGAGCAGCTCCCCTTCTTTGGAGAGTGACCCCATGGCGTCTGCGATGAGTTTCGCGTGGTGCCGATGAATGCTGAAATCGTCTTTCGTTTTCTTCGAGCGTGAGAAGGTCGGCGGGTTGATGAAGATCCAGTCGTACTCATCACGACTACGACTCATCCAGCGAACGGCGTCATCCCGGAAGAACCGATGTGCGCGCGGGTCGAGTCCGTTCGCTTCGAAGTTGCGGCGTCCCCAATCGAGATAGGTATTCGAGAGGTCGACGCTGGTCGTCTGCGTCGCGCCACCGACTCCCGCCGCCACGCTTACGGAACAGGTGTACGCGAACAGGTTGAGCATGCGTTTCCCGGCGCACTGCTTGCGTGCGTACGCCCGCACCTTACGGTGGTCGAGAAAGAGTCCCGTATCGATTCGGTCCTCGAGGTTGACCACGAACTGCAATTCTCCTTCGTGAATGATCAGCTCGCGATGGCCTTGCCCCAGCCGTGCATACTGGTCGCCTTGTTCGTGCTTCCGCCGAACTTTGACGAAGAGATCCTGAGAGGTGATTCCGAGCGCGTCTGGCAACGTGATGAGCACGTCCTGTACGCGCTGCTTCGCGAGGTCGTCGTCGAAACTGTAGGACCGTGGATATACGTGAATCACCGCTTTTTCCCCGTAGCGATCGACCGCGACCCGATACTCCGGGATGTCCGCGTCGTAGAGTCGGTATCCGTCGATCCCGCTCCGCTTCGCCCATCGCTCTCGCTTCTTGCGACTCTTCCTGATTCGGTTGACGAACATCTCCGCCTTGTCGGAAGCCTTGCGCCAGGCGGGCGGGTGACCCCCGCTGGCCGCCCCCACGATTGGAATCTCCAGCAACCGGCATTCGATGGCCCCGTTGAAGAGAACGTGTCGACGCGTCGGGCGCAGCCCGAGATACTTCAGGCTGCCTTCGTTCGCAGCGAAGACGAACGCGCTCCAGCCATCGAACGCCTTCTTGAGCGTGTCACCGAGCGACTGATAGAAGAGAAAGAGGGTCGCTTCGTCGCCCAGTCGGTGGCCATACGGCGGATTGCAAACGACGATGCCACTGTCGGTCGGCCTCCGAAGCTCGGTCACGGCCTGTTGTGCGAGAGACACGTAGCGCTCGACTCCGGCGGCCGCGAGATTCTTTCTCACCGACGACAACGCCTGCTCCGACGCGTCGAAACCGAAGATCGGTGCGTTCAACTCTTCCTTGGCGGAAGCAATCGCGTCGCGGCGTTCTCTCTCGAATAGGTCAGAGTCGTGGCCACGCCACCGTTCGAAGCCGAAGCGGGCCCGAAGAAGACCAGGCGCTCGGTTCGTGGCCATCAGCGCCGCCTCCACCAAGAACGTTCCCGAACCACATGTTGGATCCACGAGACTGAGACCTTGCTTGGCAGCCTCCGGCCATCCGGATAGATAGAGGACGGCGGCCGCGAGGTTCTCTTTTAGGGGGGCTTGACCACCCTCGGTTCGGTAGCCCCGTCGATGCTGGCCTTCCCCAGAGAAATCTATCGCCAGCTCGTGGGCGCCGTCGCCGATGTGAAGGTGGAAACGAATCGCAGGCGACCTCTTGTCGACGGTTGGGCGTGTACCGCTGTGCTCCCTGAACGCATCGACAATCGCATCCTTGGCGCGCTGCACCCAGAAGTGAGTCGGCACGTCGGTTCGTGGGGATCGGGAGCTTCCGATCGCGAACGTGTCGTCTGAAGAGAAGTGGTCCCACCAGTGCACTTCCCGGAGCGTGCGGTACAGGGTCTCATCGTCTCGCCCCTCGAACGTAACCAGCGGCAGGAGAACTCTCGATGCGACGCGGGACCACAAGCAGAGTCGATAGCCGTGCTGCAAGGTGCCCCGGACGTGAACGGCTGTCGGTCGAACGTCCGTGACCTCGATGTCGAGCGCGCGTACCTCCTCAGCCAGGACGTCTTCGCACCCTCGTGGACACGGGAGGACCCAACGCGTGTGGCTGAGCGCTTCGATGAACGCCTCGCTAGCCTTCGAAAAGCAGCGCAGCCGCCATGTCGACATCCTCGAGAACCCGCGATGCCTCGTGAAGCCCGCCGGCCCAGCCCACGAACGACGCGAACCACACGTTCTGCAGGATCGAGGCAATCTGCCGTTCGCGCTGATCGCTATCGCCGCCCCACTCCGTCTGCGCGACCACAGCCTCTCCGCGTATGGCGGACATCACGACCGCGGTGATCAGAGCGTGAAAGCTTGCCACGCGTTCGGTGATGTTTGGGTCGCCGGAAGCGAGCGAGCGGACGGTGGCCCTCGCGAGATTCGGCCGCCGCACGAATCCACGCGTGATTGCGACGAACACAGCGCGAACACGCTCCTCGGGAGTGTCCCCCGGAACGGCCTTCTTCCCGAGCCGTGCAACCAGCTTCTCGCTCTCTTGCTCGAGCGCCGCGATCAGGATTTCTTCCTTGCTCGCAAAACGCTTGTAGACGGTTCCGAGAGCAACCTGTGCGCTCGCGGCTACGTCTCGAAGGCGCACGGCCTGAAACCCGTCGCGCTCCGCCAACTCCACGGCGGTTTCCACAATGCGTTTCGCGCGGTCATCCACGGCTCAGTATCCCACCTCAGCCTGCGGCATGTAGAACTTTTGGTACCACCGTCGCAGACCTCCCACGTCGCCATCCCCATCGCAGAGAACCGGACGGGGGCGGTACTTCTTGTTCTCCCAGATGCGGATGTCTTCCTTGAAGCCGGTGATGATGTTCTCTCGGTATTTCTCGGAGAACTCCTGTCCACGTGATTTGGCTTTCGTCACGTCGATCATCGCTCCGATTCGCACGTGGACGTTGTTCTTGTCAATGGGCGTGTGACAGAGCAGCTGAATGTTGGGAAGGAAGCTCTCCATCTTGCTGAGCATGTACCCTGGCCCGTAGTACGTCGATTGGAGCTCGAAGTGATCCTCTCCGCCACCACGCGGATAGGCGACGCCTTTGACGAACTGCTTGCCCACGTAGCCATCGAATTCGTTGCCGAAGTCGTTCGCCCAAGTCCCATGGACAGGTCCGAAGTGGCCCTTGTCAGCAAGGTTCTCGACGATCTCTTTCGGATGGGTCTTGATCGGAATTAATGCCGACCCCCAGTCGGTCCATCCGTCCGTGCCGTACTCCGGAATGACGGGGATCTCCCAGGTCGGCTCCTCGCCCTCCCGATTTGCGTTCCACATGAAGATCAGACCGTTGCGCTCGAGCACCGGATGATTGCTGACGCAAGCCCGCGGAGGGATTCGTTTGGCATAGGGTACATCGATGCACTTCCCCGTTTCGTCGAAGCGCCACGCATGGAACGGACATTCGATCGACTCACCTTTGACCTTCCCTCCGTACCCGAGATGCGCCCCGAGATGGGGGCAGAACGCATTGTGGACGATCGCCACGCCACTCTCGCTCCGATAGAGAACCATGTCGCGTCCGAAGTACTTGATAGGACGGACGTCGCCCGCATCGAGCTCCTTTGAAAGGCCCACGACGAACCATCCTCGTGGGTAGCCTGGGAAAAGTTCGTCTTCTTGCTCTACGGTCGCTGCTGCTGTCGGCATGGCGTCCTCGATCGGTTGTTCTCGTTATGCGGTCGCCTGGGATCGGGCGATCTCTTCGGCCCACTTGTAGTCTGGTTTGCCGCTCGGCATGCGTGACACGGCATCTCTGATGGTGATCTGGCGTGGAATCTTGTAGCCCGCGATGTGGTCGCGGCAGTGCTGCTGCACCTGCTCGAGCGAGAGCTCTTTGTTGCCCCTCGTGTTGAAGACCGCCGCCACCTTCGAACCGAACCTCGGATCGGGCACCGCGACGACCAGGGCGTCGATGATGTCGGGGTGCGCCTTGAGTGCCTCCTCGACCTCCTCGGGAAACACCTTCTCTCCGCCGGTGTTGATGCACTTGCTCCCGCGGCCCAGAAACGTGATGCGGCCATCGGTCTCGACGGTGGCGAAATCGCCAGGCACGACCCAACGCTTGCCGTTGAACTCCTTGAACCGTTCGGCGGTCTTGTCGGGGTCTTTGTAGTAGCCGAGTGGCAGACGCCCCGAGCGCGCAACCATCCCAATCTCGCCGGACCCAGGCTCGATCGGGGTGCCCGCCTCGTCGAGCACGGTCACCTCGTCACCCATGTAAAACGACGGGCGCCCTTCATGGCTCTCCTCGTCGCCCGCCGCCCGGCCGAGGTCACCCGACTCGCTCGTACCAAAACTGTTGATGATCATGCAGTCCGGGAGGAGCGCCTCGATCTCCTCCTGCACGCTGGCCGAAAGAATCGCGCCCGCAGAAGCGATCACCACCAGATTCGACATGTCGTACGTACCCGTCTTCAGCTCCTCGATCAGAGGAATCGCCATCGCGTCCCCGACGAGGGAAAGGGTCGATACGTCTTCCTCGGCAACCAGAGAGAGGATTCGTTTCGAATCGAAACTCGGCCCATGCTGGAGCACCAACTTGCCGCCGGTGAGATGGCAAATCCACTGTGTCCATTGTGCAGCACCGTGGATGAACGGCGCACACGGGAGCATCGTCACCGTGTCCCAACCCTCCTTGGCCTGCTCGACGAGCTGCTCCGGCGAATCGACAGGCTCGCCGCCAGGGGATCCCCCTTGAAGGCCCGTGAAGAAAAGGTCTTCATGGCGCCACATCACCCCCTTGGGCATTCCTGTCGTACCGCCCGTGTAGATGATGTAGAGATCTTCCCCGGAACGTGGCTCGAAGTCGCGTTCCTCCGACCCCTGCGCCAGTGCGCTCTCGTACTCCGCGGACTCTTGATTCGAGACAGCGTCTGCGCCGTCCTCGATCACGAGCAGCGCTTTCAGCGGCGGCAGGCCCTCCATTGCCTCGTCGACGACAGGAAGGAACCGACGTTGCGTAATCACACCGACGAGGTCGGCGTTCTCGACCATGTACCGCACCTCGGGGCCGACGAATCGGTAGTTCACATTGATGCCAACCGCGCGAATCTTGAACAACGCGAGAATCGCTTCCACGAACTCGTGGCCATTGAAGAGATGCAGGCCCACGTGGTCGCCCTGCGAGATCCCACGGGCGAGAAGATAGTGAGCGAGACGGTTCGCCCGCTTGTCGAGTTCGGCGTAGGTGTGGCGAACATCGCCAGAAGCCAGCGCAATATTGTCGGGGGTCGCGTCTGCGACGGCTTCGTACATGTCGGCGAGATTGTATTGCATCGTCCCTCTTGCCTCCTGCTCAGCGTTCAGAACCCACGACCCACATGGCGAAGAACTGAGAACCGCCACCATACGCGTGGCCCACAGCCACCTTCGCGCCATCGACTTGGTGTCGCTCTGCCGTTCCGCGCACCTGCCGTGCTGCCTCCGCGAATCTGATCATCCCGCTGGCCCCAATCGGGTTGGTGCACATGACGCCGCCGGACATGTTGATCGGCATCTCTGCGCCGAGCTTGGTCTTTCCTTCCATCGTCATCTTCCAGCCCGTTCCCTCCTCGGTGAAGCCCAGGTTCTCGAGCCACATGGGCTCGAACCAGGAGAACGGCACATAGATCTCTGCGCAGTCGATCTCCGCAAGCGGGTCGGTGATTCCTGCTTCGTCATAGGCGTCTTTGGCGCATTGCTTTCCCGCGGCGGGGTTGACCTGATCACGCCCGGCAAAGAAAGTGCGCTCCGTGCGAACCGACGTGCCCTTGACCCACGCAGGGTTCTTGACGCGATCGGCGTGCTTCTCGCTCACGAGAACCATCGCGACCGCCCCATCAGACGACGGACAAGTCTCCGAGTAACGAATCGGATCCCAAAGCATTGGGGACGCCTTCACTTGTTCGAGGGTCTGCTGAAGGTGCAGATGCGCGTACGGATTGAGCATCCCGTGCTCACGATCTTTCACGGCCACCATGCAGCCGGTGTCGGGGTGCGCGTCGGACCGCCGGATGTAGGAACGAATGAGCGGCGCGAAATAGCCCCCCGCTCCGGCCACGAGCTGGGGCTGAAACGGCACAGCTGGGGAAAGCGCCCACATGGCGTTCGACTCACTTTGCTTCTCGAAGGCAATCGTCAACACCTTCTCGTGAACGCCGCCTTGGATCAGATGAGACGCGACCACCGCCGTCGAGCCACCGACCGAGCCCGCGGTGTGCACACGAAAAATCGGCTTGCCTGCTGCCCCGAGCGCGTCCGCGAAAAAGAGCTCCGGCATCATCACACCCTCGAACATGTCAGGGGCCGTGCCGAGCACGATCGCATCGACGTCTTTGAACGTCATGTCGGCATCCTCGAGGGCGGCCAGGGCTGCGACACGGACGAGGCCTGGCATGGAAAGGTCGCGTCGGCTCTCTCGATGCTCCGTCTGCCCGATCCCGATGACTGCACAATGCTCAGCCATTATTCTCCCTCCAATACCGCGACGAGGTTTTGCTGGAGGCAGACTCCGTTCGTCGCGTGCGCCACAGCGCGATTGGCGTCTCCCGAAAGGACTCGATTCGCCGCCTCGCCGAAACGCACCAGGCCGGCGGTCATCAATGAGTTCGCCGCGAGGACGCCTCCCGACGGGTTGACGTCCACCGCGTCGCCGAGGCCCAATGCGTTGCGGAGAATCAGTTCTTGGTGTGCGAAGGGCGCGTGCAGCTCCGCCACATCGATCGGCCCCTTGCCAACCCCCGCCCTGTCCGCAGCCAGCTTGGTGGAAGGTGACCGTGTGAGGTCGCGTTGGCCCAGCGCATGCGGCTCAGTGCGATGATCGATCCCGCGAATCCAGGCAGGGCGTTTGCTGAGCTCTCTCGCACGGTCGCCGGCCGCAAGAACGATGGCAGCGGCCGAGTCCGAGATCGGTGAGCACAGGCTCTTGCGTAGTGGCGAGCTGAGATACGGCTCCTCGAGAATGGCATCGACGCTGTACTCACCCTTGACCTGCGCATTCGGATTGCCAATGGCGTTCCGCCGGTTTCGGACCGCCACCTCGGCGAAGTCACGCTCGGTGGCCTCCCCCGAATCGACCAAGGCTTGCGCCTGCAGCGCCGCTGCGCTGATCGCGTCGAGCCCGAGCGGTTGGACGTAGTACGGATCGTTCTGCAGGTTGAGTACTTCTGGTACAGGTGCGAGCGAGCTCTTGCCGAAAGAAAAGACGAGCGCGGTGTCGATGTCCCCGTGAAGGAGGCGGACCCAGCACTCATAGAGCGCAAACGCGCCGTCCATCTCGACGTGAGACTCGCGAATGGGCGGCCACGCCTTGAGCCCATCCACGGCCGCGACGAACGAGAACGGTCGGCCCGGCAGATAGTCGGTGCTCCCCGAGCATGTAAACCCGATGTCGTCTTGGTTGATGCCGACCTGCCGCATGGCGGCGGAGGTGACCGGCTGGACCAGCTCGGCTTCGTCGGTGGCTTCCAACGCACGGACCGCAGGGAGCTGCGCGAAAGAGACGATCGCGACGTCACGCATCAGAGGTGCTCCTTGTAGTCCTCGAACGGAACGTCAGGCTCACCCGTGGGCTCGAAGTAGAGGATGTTCTCGAGCGACGTTTCCCACTGATCTTTGGGCTTCCACTTGGCCTTCACGCGCATGCCCATGCGAATCTGATCGTAAGGCACGCCGCTGATCAGATGATAAATTGGCATGTCAGCTCCATCGACCACGATGGCCCCGAAGCAGTACGGAGGCTTGAGCTTCTGACCTTCGAACGGAATGCGGATGATCGCAAACGTCGTCAGAACACCGGTGTCGGCGACCTCGACGTACTCACTCGTCGGGTTCCCTGTAACCGGATCAGCGGCGCGCGGTGGCACGTAGACCTTCCCCGATGCGGGGTCGCGGCCCCCGATAAGCTTACCCTCCTCGAGGCCTCGCAAGAACGCAGAGTAGTGCTGCCCAGGTTTGACCGAAAACTCGAGGTGAACCGGGCCTGGGAGATACGGCAGGACGGGTTCGAAACATGCGATGTCGCGTATCGTCCCGCCGCGAGCGTCGGCCCAACGAAGGCGTACGCGCATCCCCGTCTTCATCTGTTTGGGACTTTCGGCATCCACGACATGCAACATCGCGTTGTCGGCGCCGTCGATCTGAATCAGCGCGAACGCGAAGGGGCGGTCGAACGGGTGGCCCTTCCGCGGCTCCGCGACCCAGGTCCAAGACTTCACCGTTCCGGCGGGACGAAGAGGAACGAACTCGTCGGTCGTCATCTCCCCCTCCTCGTCGTACTCGAGAGGCGGGCAAAGGACGCGTCCGTCGGCCGTTCGCACACCCTCGAGGACGCCGTAACGCAGGCCCTCGAGGAAGCGACCAATCACCGGCCCCGTGCTTCGTGTGTACGTGTACTCGAGGACGTAGGTCGCCGAAAGGTAGTCACTCATTGAACAAACCCTCCGGGGCTCAGCCCTGCGGGAAGAACTTTTGCATCTTCTGCGCGAGCGCGATGTTGCCCTTCACCTTGAGCTTCCGCGTGAGAAACGCCTTGCGGCCATCCAGGTCGCCATTGGCCATGTCCACGAACTTCGCGGCGTCCATCATGATATGGAGTGTCGGCTTGTCGGCGGTGCCGGTCTCGACCCCTTTGAACACGCCATCTTCAATGCTCACGATCCACTCGCCGCCACCATCGCCACTCAAGCTGTACTGCATGGTCGCGTTCACGCCGCCGGCCGCACTGGCCTCGAATCGATCTGCGAGCGCGCTGAAATACTCTTCTGTGTTGGCTACTTTCGCCATGCCGACCTCCGGTTGGGTAGTAAAAAAGGGTGAAGTGAAAGTGAAACGTGTTCTATTTTGTGTCGGCTCTCCCGTCAAGCCGGCGCGTTGCTGGAGGCGAAAAACCGCCCTAGACCCGATCGACGCAAGATGGCCGAAGACCCGCGAGCGCTGATCGTCGAACTCTGCCGCCACTTCTACAACCTCGGGTGGGCGTCGGGCACGGGCGGCGGCTTCAGCATCCGTGAGGGAGACCGGGTCTTCATGGCGCCCTCGGGCGTCCAGAAGGAGCGAATGGCACCGGAAGACATCTTCGCGCTCGACCTCGACGGGACGGTGATCGAAAGGCCGCCCGGCGCAGGCCTGAAGGTCAGCGAGTGCGCCCCGCTCTTTTTCCATGCGTTTCGCATGAGGGATGCCGGCGCGGTCCTACATAGCCACTCGATCCACGCCCTGCTGGCCACGATGCGACCGGAACCCTCGTTTCGCGTCACCGCCCTCGAGATGGTCAAGGGCATTCGGGGCCACGGCTACCACGACATGCTCGAGGTCCCGATCATCGACAACACCGCGCGCGAATGCGACCTCGCCGACAGCATGGCGGACGCCATCCGAGCCTATCCCAAGACACAAGCCGTGTTGGTTCGACGCCACGGCGTATACGTATGGGGGCGCAACTGGATTGAGGCGAAGACGCAAGCCGAGAGCTACGACTACTTGTTCCAGGTCGCCCACCGATTGCGTGAACTCGACGTAGACCCTTCCGTGCCCCCAACCTGAAAGCGACACGCGATGCAAGCGCACGAAATCGATTCCGGTCGCCCCCTCTCCCCGGAAGATCTCCAACGGGAGGGCATCCTCTACCGCACGCTTCCGCTGGAAAACACTGGCTACCAAGCGTTCCTGGACGAGTTGAAAGATCGGGAGGGCTACATCACCCAAGATGTCATCGAGCTTCGCCCCGACACCCCAGAACTCGAAGTGCTGTGCGCGAAGTTCGACGTAGAGCACTTGCACGATGAAGACGAGGTGCGCTTCCTGTTGGAAGGCGAAGGCATCTTCGACATTCGCTCACGCGACGATCGCTGGATGCGCGTGAAGATCGAGCGCGGCGATCTGATCGTCGTGCCTGCGAAACGCTACCATCGCTTTGAACTCACGGATACGAGAACCATGAAATGCGTCCGCCTCTTTCAAGAGCAGGGCGGCTGGATCCCTCACTATCGCTAGGCAGGTTCGTCGACCGGCGGGGTCATCGAAGCCACGACTTGAAGCCCCGCAACACAACCGTCGTCGACGCGACGCACCCAAATGACCCGCGCGCGTTTGTAAATCTCGCGACCCGTGTGCGCAGTGATGCGAACGTCGCAGAGCGTGCCTGTCGAGAGCCAGCCCGAAAGCGCGACTTGCACCCCCGTCGCGCTGACGTCCACCACCTGTGCTTCACGCTCGAAAGGCGACAGGATCTCCACCTTCGCATCAGCGGGCCAGCGCTCCGCGCGCCGGCGTTCCTCGTCGGTGGCGGCCGGGCGTACCTCGGAGTGCTTCCGTGGCGGGGGTCGCTGAGATTCTCGTTCTTTTGGCCTGGTGCTCATTACGCGGTCGGCCGCGTGGAAAGCCATGCGTCCTGGACAACCATGATGACAACGCCGGGGAGTGATGTCGACAAAGTCGCGGCCGAACGTGAGGGGCTTCACAGAGGTGAAACGAATTCGTTACACCGCCCGACTCGGGACAAACCCGGTCAGTCGAGGCGCTCGATGATCGTCACGTTCGCCTGGCCGCCACCCTCGCACATGGTCTGCAGTCCGTAGCGGCCGTTCGTGCGCTCGAGTTCGTGCAGAAGCGTGGTCATCAGTTTCGCACCAGTCGCGCCGAGCGGATGGCCAAGCGCGATCGCGCCGCCATTCACGTTTACCTTCGAGAGGTCGGCACCGAGCTCCTTGGCCCAGGCGACGACGACCGGCGCGAACGCTTCGTTGATCTCCACCAAGTCGATGTCGTCGAGGGTCATGCCGGTCTTGTCGAGCGCGTATCGAGTGGCTGGAATCGGCGCGGATAGCATGCGAATCGGATCTTCGCCGCGAACGCTCAGGTGGTGGATGCGAGCGCGTGGCTTCAGGTTGTGCTCTTTCAGCGCCCTCTCGGACACGATGAGCATCGCAGCGGAGCCGTCAGAAATCTGGCTTGCAACCGCCGCAGTCAGTCGGCCACCCTCCATCAGCACCGGCAACGCCGCCATCTTTTCTAGGGTGGTATCCGGGCGTGGGCCCTCGTCCGCCGTCACCGCACCGAAAGGAAGGATCTCACGATCAAAGCGGCCCTCCTCCTGGGCTTGGGCTGCGCGTCGGTGACTTTGCAGTGCGAACTGTTCGAGCTCCTCGCGCGAAAGGTCCCAGTCTTTCGCGATCATCTCCGCACCGTAGAACTGGTTCACCGGCTTGTCGCCGTAGCGTTCTGTCCAACCCACGGATCCAGAAAACGGATCGCCAAGGCCGAGCTCCTTCGAGGCGATCATCGAAGAGCCGATGGGGATCGTGCTCATGTTCTGCACACCCCCTGCGAGCACGACGTCTTGGGTCCCGCTCATGACGCCCTGTGCTGCGAAGTGCACCGCCTGCTGCGACGAGCCGCATTGCCGGTCGATCGTCACGCCGGGAACGTGCTCAGGATACCCAGCGGCGAGCCAACATGTGCGAGCGATGTCCCCTGCCTGGGTCGCAACCGTGTCCACGCACCCGAAGACCACGTCTTCGACGATCCCGGGGTCGATGCCTGTCCGTTCGACCACGCCCTTGATGACGTGAGCGCCAAGATCGGCAGGGTGAACCTTGCTCAGTCCGCCGCGCTTCTTGCCGACCGGGGAACGAACTGCATCAACAATGTATGCTTCAGCCATCGATATACCTCGCGTAGAGACGTGTCTCTAGAGGTACTCTCCGAGCGCTGCAAGGTGTTACGACTCATGGCCGGATACCCCGGCACGATCGCAGCACCCACACGTTGCTGCGACGGAAGCGTACGATCGCACAGGCACGCGTCTTCTCGCGACGCCCTGGCCCGCACGAGGGGTTTCGACCTGCACGGGGCCCGCCGACAGCCCTCAAGCATAGAAAACTCTTGTCTTTTCAGACCTTTCCGCAAAAGAAGTGATTTTACTGACATAACGGTAATTTCCTTCTATGTTGTAAATCTCACGATTCTCGAGGAGGGGCGCATGCGGTTCGGAACAGCGATTTTGGCAGTGGTGATGGGGAGCGGCTTGGCCGGGTGCGGGGACACGGGCACGGCTCCCGGGCGTTCCGGCGGAGACGGGGGCAACGGCGGAAGCGGCGGCGCCCCGATGGAAAGCTGCGGAGACGGCGCACTCGACATGGGCGAGGCCTGCGACGACGGAGACCGTGTTTCGGACGATGGCTGCAGCGAGACGTGTCAGGTGGAGCCCGGCTTCAACTGCAATGGCCAGCCCTCCGAGTGCACGACCGAGTGTGGCGACGGCGACCTCGACAGCAACGAAGTCTGCGACGATAGCAACTTCAACAGCGGCGACGGGTGCAGCGACGGCTGCGAAGTCGAAGATGGCTTTGCATGCGATGGCATGCCCTCTTCTTGTGAGACCACGTGCGGCGACGGCGTGGCGGCGGGCGACGAGGAATGTGATGACGGCAATCTCGCGGCGGCGGATGGATGCGCCACGGACTGCTCGATCGAAGCGGGGGCCACGTGTGATGACGCGCGCCCGAGCGGCTGCTCATTCTGCGGAGACGGGGACGTCGGCGGCACTGAGTCATGCGACGATGGCAATACCGCTGTGGGCGACGGCTGCGCTTCCGATTGCAGCATCGAAGACGGTGGAACTTGTGCAGCGGGATCGCCAAGCAACTGCTCGATCTGTGGAGACGGGGCGATCGGTGGCACCGAAGGGTGCGACGATGCGGACCTAGACCCGGGTGACGGCTGTGACGCGAGCTGTGCGGTCGAAATCGGGTACGCATGCGCCCTCGAGCCGAGCTTCTGTACGGCCTGCGGAGACGGCACGGTCGACTTCCCCGCCGAGAGCTGTGACGACGGAAACAACGATGCGGGCGACGGATGCGACGCGTTCTGTCAGCCTGCGCCGGGATCGACTTGCGACGGCGCCTCACCGAGCCTTTGCTCTGTGTGCGGAGACGGCGTGCTCGAACTTGCGGAGACCTGTGATGACGGCGCAACCGAGCCGGATGACGGGTGCGACGTATTGTGTATGGAAGAAAGTGGCTTCACGTGCGACGGCGGCAGCCCGAGCTCGTGCGCAACGACCTGTGGGGACGGAGTCGTGGCGGGCGCGGAAGCCTGCGACGACGGGGGGACCGACCTCGGCGACGGTTGCGATGACCTCTGCGCGATCGAGGTCGGCTTCACCTGTGACATGAGCGAGCCGAGCGACTGCAGCCTCTGTGGCGACGGAAGTCTCGGGGGCCTCGAACAATGCGACGACGGAGGAGTCGCGCCGAGCGACGGTTGCGACGAGTTCTGCGCGGTTGAGCCCGGCTACAGTTGCGACGGGAACGACCCGACGATCTGCGACGTCTGCGGAAACGGCATCGTCTTCTTCGGTGAGGACTGCGACGACGGCGGCATCGACACCGGAGACGGGTGCTCGGACACCTGCTTGGTCGAAGACGGATTCACCTGTGACGGGGCCGACCCCACGACGTGCTTTGCCTGCGGCAACGGCGTCATCGAAGCGACAGAAACGTGCGACGACGGCGCGGCGGTCGCGGGCGACGGCTGTAGCGCAACCTGCGCGACCGAGGACGGCTGGCTCTGCGACGACCAGGACCCAACATCTTGCGCGGAGGTGTGCGGCGACGGCGCGATCGTAGGCGTCGAGCAATGTGACGATGGTGCGACCGACATTGGAGATGGTTGCGACGACGCATGTGTCATCGAAGTCGGCTTCACGTGCGACGGCGCACCGAGTGACTGCTCGAGTTGCGGCGATGGCAACCTTGGTGGCGCTGAGGCATGTGACGATGGCAGCACCGAGGACGGAGACGGTTGCAGCGGCGCATGCACGGTGGAGGAAGGCTGGGTCTGCGATGGCGCGTCACCGACCACCTGCGGTCTTTGCGGCGATGGAATCGTCGAGGCCTCCTCGGAGAGCTGTGACGATGGTGGCACCGAGGACGGCGACGGCTGCAGCAGCACTTGCGAGGTCGAAGACGGACAAGGCTGGAGTTGCAACGGGGAACCCAGTGTTTGCACGGTATGCGGCGACGGAAACCTCGGCGGCACCGAGCAGTGCGATGACGGCAACGTCGATGACGGCGATGGCTGCACGTCGGTCTGCACCACGTCGGTGCAGCAATGCAACACCGGCGTGTCGGGTTCGCCTTGCGGAGAACAGGTCGTCGACGACACGTACACGGGAACGCTCGAGTCCATGACGTGCCTCGCGCACGATGTGGCTTCGACGGGAGACGACCGGGTTCTGACGGTCGACTCCGTGAGCGTCGGCGCGGTGAGCTCTTGGGTGGGCGATCTGACGATCAAGCTCGTGAGCCCCTCCAACACGGTGGTCACGCTCCTGAGCCGGCCTGGCTTGGCCGAGACCGTCGACGGGCAGGCCTGCTGCGGCGATAGCTCGAACTGGGACGGCACCGTCGTCACGTTCGCAGCGAACGGTACGGCAGACGCCGAGGCGATGGGAACCTCGATCGACGGAGGATCTCTGGTCTGTGTGGACGATGGCGTGTGCGACTACGCGCCCAATCCCGGCGCGGCGGTTCCCGCAGATGGGCTGGACGTCTACCTCGGAGAACCCGCGGTGGGTCGCTGGAGACTCTGCCTCGGTGACGGCGCTCAGGGCGATCTGACGGCGCTATCGAGCTGGGACCTCGCGCTCACGCGGATTCCGTAGCACTCGAACACAACCAACGTACAGGCGGCACCGGGGTGATCATGAGATTGCCCGGGTGTCTGCCGTTAAAGCACGTGGCGGCCGACGCGTTCGCGATGATGCGTGGAGTCGCCGTGCGAGGCCGCAAGCGCCCATGCGCGCTTCATCCACATGTGAAGGTCGTATTCGATCGTGTACCCGATCGCGCCATGGACTTGCAGCGCCTGCTTCGCGACGAACCTCGCCGCATCCCCGGCGTAGATTTTCGCGAGTGACACGTCGATCTCCGCGGTGTCGGCACCCTCGGTCATCGACCACGCTGCTCGGTACACCAGTGGGCGAGCGAACTCTTGTTTGATCAAGGCATCCGCGAGCCGGTGCTTTACCGCCTGCTGCGCGCCGATCGGCTTGCCGAACTGCTCGCGATCTTTGGCGTATTGCACTGACATGTCCAGCATCCGTCGGGTGAGGCCCGCAAGCTCCGCCGCTGTCGCCAGCGTGGCCCTCTCTTTGGCGAGGACCCACGCGGTACGGTGGTCGGCATCGGGTCGGGCGCGGAAGGAGTTCGCCGGATCGAACGACACCCGTCGCAAGCGGCGCGCGCGGTCGACGGACTGTGCTTCCATCAGCGCAACTTCGGACATGGGGATGCAATAGCCGACACCTTCACGCTCTGCGATCAATAGGTCGGCGTCACTCGCGTGCGCCACGAGGGTTTGCCCCTCGAACGCAACCGCGATCTTGGCCACCCCGGAGGCGACATCGGCAGCCCAGCGATCTCGTTGTGCTTCGGTACCGATCGCCTCGAGCAAAGGAATCCCGACCGCTACGGTATCGACGACGAGACCGGGCAACCCAGCGTATCCGATTTCCTCGAATGGAAGCACGGAGTCGAGCGTGGTCATGGCCATGCCGCCAGCAGTTTCGTTCGCGGCCATTCCGATGACGCCGGTCTCAGCGAGCGTGGCCCACACGGCCTCAGCCGGCTTCACGTCGCCGTTCCATACCGCCCGAACGACGTCGGGAGGACACTCTCGCTGAAGCACTTCGCGAACCGTGTCGCGCAGCATCTTCTGATCGTCGGTGAACGCGAACCGCATCGAAACTACTTCCTCGGAAGGCCAAGCACACGCTCGGCAATGATGTTGCGTTGGATCTCGTTGGTGCCTGCATAGATCGGGCCGGCAAGAGAGAACTGAAACCCCTTCATCCAATGGCCGCCATCAACCGCCTCAGGGGACCCCTCATCCAGTTCTAACGCGTCCCCGATCAACGCGAGCGCCGTCTCATGCGTACGCACGTCCATGTCAGACCAGAACACCTTGTTCATGCTCGAGTCCGGCCCGATCGACTCGCCCTGCGCCATGCGCGTGACCGTCTGAAACGTAAACCAGCGGTACGCCTGAGCGTCCATCCACGCCTGAATCACTTGATCGCGAAGAACGGGGTCGGATCGATCGCGGTAGCGGCGGTACAGATCGATCAAGCGCGCGGCGGTGGCAACGAAGCGTCCGGGGCTGCGCAGGCTGAGGCCACGCTCGGAACTCGTGGTCTGCATGGCGACCTTCCACCCCTGACCGACCTCGCCGATGACGTCGGTATCGGGGACGAAGAGATCCTCGAGAAAGATCTCGGCGAATCCCTCGTCCCCGTCGAGCCGATCGACACCGCGGACCGTCACACCGTCTCCCTGCAGCGGGAACATGAAGTACGTGAGCCCGTGATGGCGTGTCTGCTCGGGGTCCGTCCGAAACAATCCGTACGCCATGTCGCAGAACGCCGCGCGTGTGGACCAGGTCTTCTGACCTTGCAGGCGCCAGCCGCCCTCGACGCGGCACGCGGTACTCGTGAGCGAGGCCAGGTCGCTGCCTGCATTGGGCTCAGACCACGCCTGACCCCAGGTGATGTCCCCACGTGCCATGGGAGCGAGTATCCGCTCTTTTTGCGCTTCGGTTCCGAACTCGAAGAGCGTGGGTGCCAGCAGGAAGATGCCGTTCTGCGTGACGCGGCTCGGCGCACCAGCCCGGTAGTACTCCTCTTCGAAGATCAACCACTCGAAGAGCGATGCTTCGCGCCCCCCATACGCGGACGGCCATGAGACTGCAGCCCACCCGGCGTCGAAGAGCGCGTGCTCCCATTCGAGATGCAGAGCAAAGCCCTCGCGCGTATCGCCGGATGGCAGAGACTCCTTGGGCACGTGGGCCTCGAGCCACGCGCGGCACTCTCGTCGAAACGCGTCTTCGGCGGCGGTAAAGTTTAGATCCATCGTGACCTCACGCCCCTAGTCGCCCGAGGGTCTCCTCGGCTTCTCGCATCACGCGTCCGATCAATTCGGACACCGCAGGAACCTCGTCGATGACACCGGTGACCTGGCCCGTCGGAAGGACGCCCGTCTCGAGCTTCCCGTCGACCATCGTGGCCTTGGTCAACATGGGCGCATTCGCCGCCATGGCGAGCTGGGCCCATGTGAGCCCCTGGTTTCTTCGCATCGCGAGACCTTCGCGAAGGAGTGCAAGGAACGGCGTGCCCGTCACCCGCATCAGGGAAAGTGCGTTGAATAGGGCCCTTGGAAAGCGTGTGAACACGCTCGCATTCTCGAGCCGTTCGACCAGTGGGGTCCGAATCACGCGTTGCGGATATCCGTCCACCGCTTTGGTCACGACCGTCCCGTTCGCTTTCGTCTCGAGGTAGACCGCCTTGACGCCGTCGGGGACGTGGCTCTCTTTCGTGAGCAGGAAGCGGGTACCCATTGCGATCCCCGACGCCCCGAGCGCGAGCGCGGCAACCAGCCCGCGGCCGTCGCGAAACCCGCCCGCCCCGATCACGGGAATGTCGACCGCAGACGCGACGTCGGGAATTAGAATCGATGTGGGGATCTGACCGGTGTGCCCGCCGCCTTCCTGGCCCTGTGCGATCACCGCATCGACGCCCCAAGCTTGTACCTTTTCCGCATGTCGACGGGCGCCGATCGTGGGCATCGTCACCACGCCTGCATCCTTGAGCGTCTTGATGACCTTCTCCCCGGGCGCCTGCGCGAAGCTCGCGACCTTGACCTTTTCACGGATCAGCAAGCCGACACGATCCATGATGTCCGCTTGGTCCGCGCGGAGATTCACGCCGAACGGCCGGGTCGTTCGGTCCTTGAGCTTCGCGATCGAGTCGGCAAGCTCTTGGGTCGTCATCGTGGCGGCAGCGAGAATCCCGAGGCCGCCGGCTTCGCTCGTCGCCGCGGTGAGGTTCGCTCCAGCC
>JBATTM010000703.1:0-2002 GCA_049670545.1 Polyangiales bacterium | reverse complement strand
CGTGACGCGTGCCTGAGACCGAGGAGCAACGGGAGCAACGGGACGGGCTGAAGTTTCTTAGTTTCGTCCCGAGCGCGAAATGAAAACTAAGAAACTTCAGCCCGTCCCCAAACTCGTCCTCGGCACCGAGACGCTACGACAATCGGAAGACGCACGAAGACAGAGGGCCGGACGGAACCGACGACCTTTGGGTTTCGAGTTTACAAACGCGCGGGAGTCCACCGATGAGGGGAAGGTCATCGCCCTGCCGATGGTCGGTGGACTGCATCACCGCTACACGCGACGTGCAGCCTGAGCCGGATCGGTACCCCACAGCTTCGCGCGTGAGCGTGACCGCGCCCGGTGCGTCGAAACTTGGTGCGTCGGAATCTTCTCGGCATACTCAGGCATGCCACGCGGGCCACTCGTATTCCTGACCTCCTTTTTCACGGGCCTCGGAGTGCCCAAGGCCTTCGCTCAGCCCGCCGCCATCGGGGCGCTGGTCCTCGCGACGCTTCTGCTCGCGTGGGCGGTTGACTTCGCGACCAACCGGACGCTCGTCGCGTGGTTCAAGCGGTTCGCCGCAAGCACGCACAATGCCTGGGACAAGGCGATGGTCGAGGCACGGGTGCCGGAGCGCCTCGCTCACGTGGCGCCAGCGCTCATGGTCCATGGCGCAGTTCCCTTCGTGCTCCCTCAGCACGACTCCGCAGCCGTCATCATACAGCGAGTCGCAATGGCATTCGTGGCCATCACCGTCGCCTATGCGATAGGTGGTGCACTCGATGCCGCTGTCGGGGTCTATCGCGACAAAGACAGATTGGGCCGGGCGCCGGTGAAGACGTACGTCCAAGTTGGCAAGATCATCCTCGCTCTGCTCGTCGTGGTCCTTGTGGTCTCGCGGCTACTTGGCGAATCGCCATGGGCGTTCCTGAGCGGACTCGGCGCTCTGACAGCCGTCATCATGCTGGTGTTCAAGGACAGCATCCTCGGATTCGTCGCAAGCGTACAGCTGGCGACCAACGACATGGTACGCCGCGGCGATTGGATCGAGATGCCGAAGTACGGGGCCAACGGAGACGTGCTCGACGTGTCCCTGAACACGGTCAAAGTACAGAACTTCGACAAGACGATCTCGACTATTCCCACCTACCAGCTGATGCAGGACTCCTTCATCAACTGGCGTGGTATGAACGACTCAGGGGGCCGGCGGATCAAGCGATGCCTCTACATCGACGTCACCAGCATCAGGTTTTGCGACGAGGCGATGCTTCAGGGATTCGCGCGAGTCGACCTGCTCAAGTCGTACCTTCGCGACAAGAGACAAGAAGTCGAGGAGAGCAATCGTACCAGAGCGGCCGATGACCTCCCCACGAACTTCCGAAGGCTGACCAACGTAGGAACCTTTCGCGCCTATGTCGTTGCATACTTGCGTGAACACCCCAAGATTCACAACGAAATGACCTTCCTCGTTCGCCATTTGGAGCCTGGGGATAGGGGGCTACCTATCGAGGTCTACGTCTTCTCGAACGACCAGGACTGGGGACATTATGAAGCGATTCAGGCCGACCTGTTTGATCACTTCTTTGCAGTCCTTCCTGAGTTTGGTCTCCGAGCGTTTCAGTTGCCCTCGGGTGCCGATCTCTGGCAAGGCCCAGTCGGCAATCTCGGGGCATTACCCACCACCTGAACGTCGCGGCACTCTCACGGCACCGAGCCTGGCGCCTCGGGCTGACCCAAGCGAGGCCTCAGAAGAGCCAGCCGAGGTTCAACTGCATCACGAGCCGCTCTACAAGCAATCGGGACGGGCTGAAGTTTCTTAGTTTCGTCTCGAACGCGAAATGAAAACTTAACAACTTCAGCCCGTCCCCGAACTCGTAAGCTCGTCCTCTACGCGTGGCCTCTACCGGCGTCCAACCCACGTTCTTCGCGGCGGACTGGACCAGCGGCGCCCCGACCTACTAAAGCGGCGATAGCCCCCTGCCGCTTGCTCGATCGCGCAGGATAGGGATAAGATTTCGGG
>JBATTM010000702.1:0-4661 GCA_049670545.1 Polyangiales bacterium | reverse complement strand
CCAGTGCCAGTGCCAGTGCCAGTGCCGTTGACTCGCTCGGGGCCCGCCCCTAGAGTTGCGCGCGATGAGCGCACTTAACCGAAGCTTCGTGGCCCTTTCTCTGACTTTCGCCATCGCGCTGGCGGGGGGATGTGGGGGGTCGCAGAACGCGGTTGCGACCGAGACGACGGTACCGGTCGCCGAGCCCGATCCGCTCCCTTCCTGGAACGATACCGCCGTCAAGCAGCAGCTGATCGAGTTCGTCCAGGGCGTGACCGACCCCAACAGTGTGACCTTCGTCGAGCCCAAGGATCGCATTGCCACGTTCGACAACGACGGGACGTTGTGGGTGGAACAGCCTCTCTATACGGAGTTCGCGTTCGCCGCGTCACGCATTCGGGAGCTGGCGTCGTTGCACCCGGAGTGGAAGCGCAAGGAGCCCTACAAATCCTTGCTCGCCGGGGATGCGGAGGGGGTCAAGAAGAGTGGGCTTCACGGGATCATCGAGCTCTTGATGGCGTCGCACACGGGGATGAGCGCCGCTCTCTTCGATACCATCGTGCTCAATTGGCTGAATCAGGCGCGCCACCCGCGGTTCGATCGGCTCTATACCGATCTGACATACCAGCCTCAGATCGAGCTGCTCCAGTACCTCCGCGCCAATGGGTTTCGGACGTACATCGTGTCTGGCGGCACCGTGGAGTTCATGCGTCCGTGGACTGACCGAGTGTACGGCATTCCTCCGGAGCAGGTGGTGGGGTCCTCGGTGGATACTCGCTTCGAGATCCAGGGTGGGAAGCCTTCTTTGATGCGCTTGCCCGAGGTCGCGTTCGTCGATGACAAGGGCGGCAAGCCGATCGGGATCCACAAGTTCATCGGGCACCAGCCGATTCTTGCGTTCGGCAATTCGGACGGCGACTTCGAGATGCTGCAGTACACCACGATGGGAAGTGGTCGGACGCGGCTCGGGCTCATCCTTCATCACGACGACGCGGAGCGCGAGTACGCCTACGACCGTGAATCCGAAGTTGGCAGGCTCGACCGCGCGCTCGACGCGGCGCCCGATGCCGGCTGGGTCGTCGTGTCCATGAAGAACGACTGGAACGCTGTGTTCAGCGAGCCGACGCCCTAGGCCCACGTCCGGCTAGTTATCGACTTTGAGGATCGCGTGGAACGCGTCCTGCGGGATGTCCACGCTACCGACCGCCTTCATGCGCTTCTTGCCCTCTTTCTGTTTCTCGAGGAGCTTGCGCTTTCGGGAGATGTCGCCGCCGTAGCACTTGGCCGTGACGTCCTTGCGGAGGGCGCGCACGGTTTCGCGTGCGATGACCTTCGAGCCGATCGCCGCTTGGATGATGACTTCATACTGCTGGCGCGGGACGATCTTCTTGAGCTTGGCGGCGAGTGCGCGGCCTAGATAGAACGACTTGTCTTTGTGGACGACTGCGCTCAGCGCGTCGACCTTCTGCCCGTTGAGCAGCATGTCGAGACGAACGAGTGGATTCTCCCGGTATCCAGAGAGCTCGTAGTCCATCGAGGCGTAGCCGCGCGTGGCACTCTTGAGTTTGTCGAAGAAGTCGAAGAGGACCTCAGCCAGCGGCATTTGGTAGACGATGATCACGCGGTCCGTGGAGGCGTACTGAATGCCTTCTTGCTCGCCCCTGCGATCTTGGCAGAGCTTGAGTACCGCTCCGACGAACTCGGCGGGCACGTGGATCGAGACCTTGAAGTACGGTTCTTCGATCCGGATGCGGCCGTCAGGGATTTGCGATGGGTTGCCGATCTCGAGGGTCTCGTCGTCGGTGTGGACGCGGTAGACGACGCTTGGCGCAGTGGTGATGAGCCCGATGTGGTACTCGCGCTCGAGGCGTTCTTGGATGATCTCCATGTGGAGCAACCCGAGGAAGCCGCAGCGAAACCCGAAGCCAAGCGCGTCCGAGCTCTCGGGCTCGAACATGAAGGCGGCGTCGTTGAGGTTGAGCTTCTCGAGCGCGTCGCGGAGCTCGGTGTACTGGTCGCTGTCTGTCGGGAAGATCCCCGAGAACACCATCGGCTTCACTTCTTGGAAACCCGCGAGGGCTTCTTCCGCGCGATTGTGTACGAGCGTGATCGTGTCGCCAACCTTGGCGTCCCGAATCGACTTCACGCTGGCCGCGAGATAGCCAACCTCGCCCGGTCCGAGATGGTCGAGCTCCTTCTGAAAAGGGTTGTACACGCCGAGCTCCGTGACTTCGTACTCGGCGCCCGTGGCCATCAGCCGAATCTTCTCGCCCTTGTGCACCGTCCCGTCCTTGACGCGGATCATCGAGACGGCGCCCCGGTAGCTGTCGTACCAACTGTCGAAGATCAGGGCGCGGAGTGGGCCATCTTCGAGCGCCTCGGGCGGCGGAATACGCTCGACGATCGCCTCGAGAATCTCTAGCACCCCTTCGCCGGTCTTGGCGCTGCACGCGAGAACCTCGGAGCAGTCGAGGCCGACCACGTCTTCCACTTCCTGCCGGACGCGATCGACGTCTGCGCTTGGCAGGTCGACCTTGTTGAAGACGGGAATGATTTCGAGGTCGTTCTCGACAGCCAAGTAGACGTTGGCAAGCGTCTGGGCTTCGACCCCTTGGGTCGCGTCGACCACCAACAGGGCGCCGTCACATGCGGCGAGCGAGCGCGAGACTTCGTAACTGAAGTCCACGTGGCCCGGCGTGTCGATGAGGTTTAATTGATACGTCACCCCATCCTTGGCGGTGAAGGGTAGGCGCACGCCCTGGGCTTTGATCGTGATACCGCGCTCTTGCTCGAGCTCCATACGGTCGAGGAGCTGCTCTTTCTTCTCGCGGACGGACACCGCCCCCGTCACATCGAGGATCCGATCGGCAAGAGTGCTCTTGCCGTGGTCGATGTGAGCAATGATGCAAAAGTTACGAATGCGTTCGAGATCGCCGCTCAAAGTGCGCCTTCTCTAACCCCCGGCAACGCCTGCAGCAATGGGCTATTTTTCGGAGCTCGCATCCAGCGACATCTGACCCGGCAACTCGTCCTGGTGTCGGTCGAGTACAAGATCGATACCTTCGCGGATGTAGACTGCCACAGGCACCTTGGTGCGCTCGTGCAACAGTTTCAGCCGATCGTTTTGCTCGGGTGTGATGTAGACAGTGGTGGAGATCTTTTTCCGTGCCATCGGTGACCCTCGCAAAAGTGGCATGAACCTACATGGCACCATATATATTGTCAAACAGCCCATGCGGGGTACTTGCGCGGTGGGGTAGACCGACCCTATTCTTACGACGGTCCACCCGAGGGGAACTGAAAGTGTCTGGAAACACGCGCTTTTTAGCGACTGCCCTGGCCGGGCTTGCCGCTGTGGCATGCCCGAGCGTGTCGGGTTGCGCCAAAGGGCCGAAGGCGTCCGTTCCGACGGGCTCCCGAATGGACGCCGTTGTCTGTGAGGGGAAACAAGTTGAGCGCATCGATGTTAACGAGGACGGTCGCGTCGATATTGAACATGTCGTGCGTAACGGGCGTCGGGTTTGCACGAAAGCAGACATGAACTTTGACGGAAAGATGGATGTGGAGCGGTTTTACGAAGATGACGGGGTGACGGTGGCCTTCGAGCGGCACGACTTCGACTTCGACGGGCGAATCGACCAATTGTCCTTCTACGAGGGTGGAGTCTTGGTGCGCAAAGAGCTCGACACGACGTTCAACAACGCGATCGACACGTGGCTGTGGTGCAGCGCTGGTTGGGTCTCACGGTCGGAGCGCGACCGGCATGCGGATGGGAATCCCGATGTGTGGGAGGTCTATGACCAGGGCCTCATCGTCGAAGCCAAGTACGACGAGAACGGGGACGGACGTCCGGACCGATGGGATGTGTTTCGGGGCGGCAAGCTCGTCCTCAGCAAATATGATGACAGTGGAGATGGCGAGCCGGATCGAACCGACGAAATGCCGATCCACAGTCTGGGCCCCGCCGACGACGCGCTCCGCTGTGAGCCCGCCGTGACGGAAGAGATTGCGACTGCTTCATCCGAGAGTTCTGCCGCCCAGGGAGCTCGAGAGGCATCGCAGGGAGTGGCACCATGAAGAACGCGTTGATGTGTGTGATGGGGCTCGCCCTGGTTGGGTGCGGGTCGAAGAATGCCGAGCCCGTGACGAGCCCGGGGTCCGCGGGGGCGTCGACCTCCGGGGGCGAAGTTGCAGATTCGGGGCGGTGCCGTGCGCCGGGTGATGGGTACGAAGTCACCGAGTACGACACCTCCGGGGACGACACGGCGGATGTGCGCAAGCTCTTCAAGACGATGGGCGAAGGCAGCCTGTCGCGCTTGGTGCTCGTGTGTCGGGAGGCCGACCTGAATGGCGACGGCCGCAAAGACATCGTGCGGTTTTACACCGACGAGGGCCGGCCCCAGCGCGAGGAGGCCGATCGGGATTTCGACGGCCAAATCGATGAGGTGACGCTGTTTGCCGACGGCCGGATCAATCAGCAGGAGCTCGACACGACGGGCAACGGCGTCATCGACACGCGGATCTTCTATGAAGACGGGCAGCCGGCACGAGCCGAGCGCGACATGAAGGGCCGCAGCACGGCCGCCACCTGGAAGCCCGACCGCTGGGAGTACTACGTCGACGGCCGCACCGTGCGCATCGGAACCGACCTCAACGGCGACGGCAAAGTCGACCGTTGGGAC
>JBATTM010000701.1:0-10290 GCA_049670545.1 Polyangiales bacterium | reverse complement strand
GGCGAAGCTGCTGGTCGCAAGACTGGTGGAAGAGGCGCAGCCGCAGACCGCCGCCAGCGTCCGCGCGCCATTGGTCGCCCCAGGCCATCAGGGCGAGCGCGATCGGGTAGGTGTCGAGCCCCTTCCCGGTTAACCGATACTCGAAGCGCGGCGGACGTTCGTGATACGGGCAGCGCTCGAGGACGGCGATGTCCGTCAGGTGGCGCAACCTCTCCGTCAGGCGCGCTCGCGGGATCGCGAGGCTCTGCGCGAAGTCGTCGAACCTTCGGACCCCGAAGAACGCCTCACGCAGCAAGAGGAACGTCCATTGGTCGCCAATCTCATCGAGGGCGGCCGAAAACGGATCCCGCGCCGGGAGGGCATGTCGTGTGCGTTTCGCCATTTGGCTTGCGTAACGGGACTTAGCACACTACACATAGTCTCGTTACGCAAGTTAAAAGGAGGTCTCGATGCCCTACGAACATCTCGTTTTCGACCAGCAGGACGACTTGGCCCGCATCACACTCAACCGTCCGAAAGTTCGCAATTGCCTCTCGATGGCGCTCTCCGAAGAACTCATCGACGCGTTCTGGCGTGTGCGGCGTTCCACGGACATCAAGGTCCTGGTGATCGACGGGGCTGGGGACACGTTCTGTTCCGGGGACGACATCACGGAGATGCCTCGTTGGGGCAATGCGGACGGAGTCATGCGCCGGGTGTACCTCTACCAGCACATGGCCAACACGCTGGAGGAGCTCGACAAGATCACCATCGCGGCGGTCGATGGCTTCGCGGTCGGCGGCGGCCTCGAGATCACGATGGCCTGCGACTTCGTGATCGCCACGGAACGTGCCCGGTGGGGCATGCCTGAGGTTGATGTGGGGATTACGCCGGGCTGGGGCGGGACGACGCGCATGGCGAGATTGATCGGTCGCCGGTTGACCAAGGAGATCAACCTCCTCGGGGCGCTGCATCGTGCCGAGCGCGCGGTCGAACTCGGGTTGTGGAATCGGGTCGTCCCGACCGACGCGTTGGGCGATGAGGTCGATGGGCTCGTCGAAGTGCTTCGCACGAAGAACCAGCAGGCGATGCGTCAACTCAAGTTCATCATCAACAAAGGCGTGGAGGCCGACCTCTACACCGCCCAAGGCTTCGAGATGCTATCGGGCGGCCTGAGTGCCGCCGTCAATGGCGCGTGGGAGGTGGGCGACGCCGATGCAGGGCAAGGCGTCCTCGATTTCGCCGCGAAGGGGGCGCTTTGGCAGAAACGGCGCGCGCTCGCAAAGAACTTCTGGGTCGACTGAGAGCCCCCGCGGGCCGATGCAACCCATGCTGAGGTCCCGTCGCCTTCTGATGTGGCATGGCCGATTTCGGGGCATACTCCCTGCGTGCAGCCGTTGTTCACACGAGAGGAGTCGCGCGACGTGGATCGCGTGGCAGTGGAAGACCTCGGGGTCGTCAGCCTCGTGTTGATGGAGAACGCCGGGCGTGGAGCGATGGATGCGATCGTGTCTCATTTTGCTGATCAGCTGGGGCGCGTCGTGCTCGTTGGGGGTCCCGGTCAAAACGGGGGAGACGCATGGGTGATCGCGCGACGCCTCGCCGTTCTGGGTCATTCCTGCACGGCCGTCTTGATCGGAGATGCGGGTCGACTCGCCGGGGACGCCGCTACGAACTGGGGGCTCCTCGAGGCGCTCGACGTGGACCTGCGCGTGTTGAGTCCCGACCGCGCAGGAACACTCGAAGCGATCCTGGCCGACGCGACGTTGGTCGTCGACGGGCTCTTCGGTACGGGGCTCGATCGGCCGATCACCGGTGGCTACGCGGAGGCCGTTCGCGCGATTGACGGTGCACTCGCACCACTCGTGTCACTGGATCTTCCGAGCGGGCTCGATGCCGACACGGGGGGGATTCTTGGGGTCGCTCCGCATGCGGCATTGACCGTGACGTTCGCAGGGCTGAAGCGCGGGCTCCACCAGTATCCTGGAGCCGAGCATGCGGGGGAGGTACGTGTCGCCGACATCGGGATACCCTCGCGGCCGGCGACCGACGCGACCCTCTACGAAGCGTCGGATCTGTCATCCCTCGTTCCTCGCCGCACAGGCGATGCCCACAAAGGAACGAACGGGCACTTGCTGGTCATCGGAGGTGCGCCGGGCACGACTGGCGCTGCATTGTTGGCGGGGCGCGCGGCGTTTCGAGCGGGGGCAGGGCTCGTGACGATCGGCGCGCGACCGGACGCCCGGGCCGCACTCGAGGAGAAGGTCGTGGAGCTCATGACTGTGGGGCTTCCGGATACGCCGACGAAGGGTGCCGTGGAGTCGCTCTGTGGTGGGAAGCGAGCCGTCGTGTTGGGCCCTGGACTCGGACTCGATCCCGTCGGGCGGGCGTGGACGGACGCGGTTGCGGCTTACGCCCCGATTCCGGTTGTGATCGACGCAGACGCGATCACCAATCTCGCGACCGACCTTTCCGTCCTGCGCCGCGCAGCGGGTCCCCGCATTCTGACACCACATCCGGGCGAGGCAGCGCGCCTTCTCGACGTTGCTACGACGGCGGTTCAGCGAGATCGGTACGCCGCGGCAACCGCGATCGCTGGCGAGTCAGGCCAGACCGTGATTCTAAAAGGCGCCCGCAGTATCGTCGCATCCGGGAATACTCTGTACGTTTGTGGGGAGGGCACACCCGCACTTGGTGTTGCGGGGACGGGGGACGTCCTGAGTGGCGTGACCGGCACGCTTTGCATGACCCTCGAAACCCCCGAGGCAGCGATTGCAGCGACGCTCGTCCACGCGCTGGCGGGGGACGCCGCCTCCGTGGGGGACCGCGGCATTCTGGCATCCGAGGTCGCAGATGCGGTGCCCGGTGTTCTCGCGCGATTCGTGCGTGCCTGACGACAGGTTGACACGACACCGTGTCAGCATGGCGACAACGTGGCGGCCGGACGGCCCCGGGGGAACGAAAATTCAGGGTTTTTGGGATGGCATCCCGGTTGCAATAGCGAGGGGATGGAGAACCAAATCCATGCACACCCAACAACAGTACGCCCAAGAAATCATGCCCTGCGTGCCCGAGCTGTCTCGAACGGCGCTTCGGCTCACCCGGGGCGCATCCCTGGCTGACGACCTGGTTCAGGAGACCCTTACTCGCGCGTGGCAGTCGCGGGCGAGTTTCCAGCCTGGAACGAATGCGCGCGCGTGGACGCACCGCATTCTGTTCAACACCTACGTGAATCACTACCGCAAGAAAAAGCGCGAGCGGGACGCGCTCGAACAGATCCGCGCGCTGCCGCAAAAAACAGCACGCCAAGCCCACGAGGGGTTCGGCGATGAAGTCCTGACGGCGCTGGGCGAGCTGCAGCCGGAGTTTCGCGAAGCGGTCGAGCTCGTCGATGTTGCGCAGCTGTCGTATCAGGATGCCGCGCAGCACCTCGCGTGTCCCGTCGGTACCGTCATGTCGAGGCTCCACCGGGGCCGAAAACGGCTGCGGCGGGCTCTTCGGACCTACGCGGAGCACGAGGGCGTCGTTCGGTCTGCGGCGTAGGGGATGGCGAGCTGCTTCGCTATACCCGACAAAACCGATGTGAAAACCAGAGGATATGAGCTAACATCCCGGGAGCCTTGACGAATCTCGGCAAAGTTCCATATTGCCGGACATGGCCAAGACATACGCGGACCTGCTCCAAGAGACGAAGGCTGCCATTCGGCAGGTCTCTCTCGAGGACCTCAACGATCGAATCGAGTCTGGCGAGGATCTCACGCTCGTCGATGTGCGCGAGAAAGACGAGTGGCGCCAAGGTCATGTGCCGGGCGCGGTTCATATCGCGCGTGGCTTCCTCGAGATGCAGGCTGCTGGAAGGCTGCCCGACAAGGACGCGAAGATCGTCACCATGTGTGCGGGCGGCATTCGTTCCGCGTTTGCAGCGAAAGCGCTCCAAGAGCTCGGGTACACGAACGTCGAGTCCGCCAACCCAGGGTTCAATCAGTGGAAAGACCAGGGCTATCCCACGGAGCAGCCCTTCGCGTTCACCGACGCGCAGCTGAACCGCTACTCACGGCATCTGCTGCTTCCCGAGGTTGGGGAAGCGGGGCAGGCGAAGCTCCTTCAGGGCAGAGTGTTGTTGCTCGGTGCGGGGGGCCTCGGGTCGCCGGCAGCGTTGTATCTCGCGGCCGCGGGTGTCGGGACGCTCGGGATCATCGATGCCGACGTCGTCGACGAGTCGAACCTTCAGCGACAAGTCCTTCACGGGCTCGATCGGGTTGGCATGTCGAAGGTCGAGAGCGGCAAGCAAACGATCCAAAACCTGAACCCCGACGTGGAAGTGATCGCGTTCAACGAGCGGCTCACGAAGGAGAACGTCGATCGAATTTTCGATCAAAACTGGGATGTGATCGTCGACGGTCTCGACAACTTCGCGACGCGTTATCTCGTGAACGACGCTGCGGTATGGAAGAAGATTCCGGTCGTGCATGGCTCCATCTTTCGCTTTGACGGGCAGGTCACGACGTTCTCGTCCCCGGAGGGGCCGTGCTACCGATGCCTGTATCCGGAACCGCCTCCTCCTCATCTCGCACCGTCGTGCGCGGAGGCAGGAGTCTTGGGAGTCCTGCCGGGCGCCATCGGAACGCTCCAGGCGACCGAAGCAGCCAAGATTGTCCTCGACTACGGCCAGCCGTTGATCGGTCGACTTCTTCAGTACGACTCGACCAACATGACTTTCCGGACGTTCAAACTTCGTCGAAACAAGGACTGCCCAGTCTGCGGCGACAACCCGACGATTACCGACTACATAGACTACGAAGAGTTTTGCTCGGGCGGCTGACTCCCCGGCGACTCAGGATTCCCCTCTCAGGGATCAGCCGGACTCGTTAGGCTGCGTTCGACCGATGTGGCAAGGAGACTCGACATGGCAGACCGAGGCGGAATCGTCATTACAGGAGCCTCGACCGGAATCGGGGAAGCTTGCGCGATCGGGTTGGCTGAGCGCGGATATCGTGTGTTCGCCGGCGTCCGAAAGCCCGAAGACGGGGACCGGCTGAAGGCCCGAGGCGGTGCGAACCTCGTGCCGCTCACGATCGACGTCACGGATCAAGCGACGATCGACGCGGCGAACGGCGAGGTCGCCGATCGGCTTGACGGGTTGCCCCTCCGGGGGTTGTTCAACAACGCGGGCGTTTCCGTCAACGGGCCGCTCGAATTCGTGAAGCCGGAGGAGCTCCGCTGGCAGCTCGAGGTGAACTGCGTCGGTCAGCTCGCGGTGACCCAAGCCTTCTTGCCGATGCTGCGGGCTTCGAAGGGGCGCATCATCACGACGGGGTCGGTCGGGGGATTCGTCGCCACGCCGATACTTGGTCCCTACTGCATGTCGAAGTTCGCGATGGAAGCCTTTAGCGACTCGCTACGCGTAGAGTTGATGCCCCAAGGGGTTCACGTCGTGCTGCTCGAGCCTGCCGCGATTGCGACACCGATCTGGGATAAGGGAATCGACGATTCCAGGCGCATGGTCGCCGACGCGCCATCCGGGTTCGAGGAGCGGTACGGCTTGTTTCTCGCCGGGATTCGGAAGTTCGCGGAAGAGGGAAAGAACGACGCCGCGCCTGCGCAGGTCGTGCTCGACGCGGTCATCCATGCCCTCGAAGCCACGAAACCGAAGACCCGCTACACGATGGGAACAGGCGTGGGGCAGCGAAAGTTTCTCAGACGGCTCCCCGATCGTTGGCGCGACAAGGCGCTGCTCAGCGCTTTCGGCATCAAGCTGTAGTCGTCTTGGCGCCAGAGCCGCTACCACGACGAGGGTCCCGCCCGCATCCCTCGTCTTGGCGGCCTCGACCCGGTACACTGTCTTCATGCATTGGGGGATGCGTAGGTGGGCGCCGCTGGCGGCGTTTTTCGCGTTGGGTTGCCAAGACCGGGCGGCGATCGAGCAAGCGGCGGTGCAGCTTCGGTCGGTCGATCATCCGCGGATCGAGGAACTGATCCAGCAGGACATCGAGAACCACCAGGCCGGGGTCGTCAAAGCGGCCGCGAAGCTCGCGCGTGGTTTCTCGGTCGAGGACCCGCGGAAGCGCGAGAGGCAAATGCGGTCGGCTCTGAGAATTCTTCAGCAACCCAAGAAAGGCATTGATGAATTCGTCGCGTCACCGATGTCCTTCTTGGCGGTCGTCGATGCCAAGGGGGTCGTCCTCGCCCGGGATCGGGAGCCGGATCGCATGAAGGGGCAGGACTATGCCGCACGTTTTGAAGTCGTGCGGGAGGCGCTCGCCGGAAACGCCGCAACTGGGCTCGGCGAGTTCTTCGCGGAGGACCCCGAGGCTCCCTCCTCCTGGTCGATCCTGTTTGCGGCACCGGCAGTTCGTGGGGGCGAGGTCCTGGGTGCAGTCGTCGCCGGAATCCCGTTGTGGCGCCTCGCGCAACGCTTGAGCAGACAACTCCGGGTCGAGCAAGCGCAACGCACACCGCCGTGGGTCTACCTCTACAAGGGTGACCGCGTCTTCCACTGGGACACGCCGCCACAGATCGACGCGCTAATTCCGCCCGCCGAGCAGCGCGCCAAGGTGCTCTCCGCCTCGCCAAGCGGATACACCGACAAGGCCCTGCTCCAAGGCGACCCAGAAGTCTACGGCGTCTTCCCTCTCGCCCTCCTAGGCCCCGACCTCGGCACAATCATCTTCCGAACCCCAAACCCAACCCCCCCCAACTAACCCCGCACGAAAGGGGACAGTCCCCTTTTACGAGGGGTTAACCCCGGCTTAAAGGGGACTGTCCCCTTTTTGTGATGAGTCGTTGGGGGAGGGTGATTCGGATGCCCACGAAGGCCCCCAATGTGACTGCGAGGGCGGCCACCCAATCCGTCCGTTGATCGCCATCAGTCGGGGAGAGTCAGGTTTCTGGGCGCAGTCGTGCGAGGGCTTCCGGCGGGCTCATGGAAAGCTTCCACGGCCCACGCACGCTGGCCACGGTGCTGCTCGCCCGCCACTGCGACAGGAAGCGTGTGCGCGGCCACATCGTCGCGCCGAACCGGGCCAGGTGGTCGGTGTGCACCTGGCAGTCGACCAGCGCGAAGCCCCAAAGTGCCAAGTGCCCAAGCAACGTCGTAAACGCGACCTTCGACGCATCGGGTTCGGTGGCGAACATGGACTCCCCGGCGAACGTCTGCCCCAACGCCACGCCGTAGAGCCCGCCCACGAGCTCCGTTCCACGCCACGCTTCGATGCTGTGGGCAACCCCGAGCTCGTGAAGCCCCAGGTAGCCTTGCTGTAGCTCTTCCGTGATCCACGTACCTTGTTGATAGGGCCGTGGAGCCCGCGCACACGCGGCGATCACTTGTGAGAACGCGGTATCCGCGGTGATTCGAAGCTCGTCGCGTCGTAGAACCTTCCGAAGCGACCGCGATACGTGTGCCTCCGCGGGCACCAACGCGAATCGAGGGTCGGGCGAGAACCACAGCAGTGGGTAGCCCTCCGCGGGCCACGGAAAGATTCCCTGCTGGTACGCCTCGACCAGTCGATTGGGGGACACGTCACCCCCAACCGCCACGATCCCTTCTTCGTTGGCGTCCTCGGGGGGTGGGAACTGGAGCTCTTTGCCGAGCAGGTACACGGGCATCGATGTCGGGCGTAGCCTAGCGCAAGTGCGCACAGGAAGGGGGCGTGACGCGCTAGGCGTCTGCCTTTGGGTTGCGAAGATCGACGAACGTCACGGATAGCTCCCCGTCTTGGGCGTCCACCATGGCGGTGCCGCCCTCGGCGAGAGTCCCGAAGACCAAAGCTTGAGATAGCGGTTTCTTGAGCTTCTGCTCGATCATCCTCGCCATCGGCCTCGCGCCCATCTGGGGGTCGTATCCATGCTCGGCAAACCAGGCGCTGGCCGCCTCGGTCAACTCGACTTGTACGTTCTTTTCGGCGAGCATGTCACGGAGCAGGCCGATCTCCTTGTCGACCACCTTCCGAATCACCTCTCGGCGAAGCCCGCTGAAGTACACCACCGCATCGAGGCGGTTGCGAAACTCTGGCGTGAAGATGCGCTCAATAGCCTGCTTCGCCCGGCCCGACGCGAAGTTTTTCGGATCGTCGCTTGCGGAGAATCCGACCACCTTCTCAGTGGCCTCGAACGCGCCCGCGTTGGTCGTCATGACCAGCACGATGTTGCGAAAGTCAGCTTCGCGACCGTTGTTGTCGGTGAGCTTCGCGTGGTCCATCACCTGCAAAAGGATGTTGAAGAGCTCGGGGTGCGCTTTCTCGATCTCGTCGAGAATGACGACGGCGTGCGGGTGCTTGCGCACCGCGTCGGTCAGGAGCCCGCCTTGGTCAAAGCCCACGTACCCGGGCGGGGCGCCGATGAGACGCGAGATCGAATGGCGTTCGTTGTATTCGCTCATGTCGAAGCGGAGAAGCTCGACGCCCATGACCCGTGCAAGTTGACGGGCCAGCTCGGTCTTGCCCACGCCGGTCGGGCCGGCGAAAAGGAAGGAGCCGATCGGCTTGTGGTCGGCTCGCAGCCCGGCGCGTGCGAGCGTGATCGAGCTGACGACTTTGTCGATCGCTTCGTCTTGGCCAAAGATGACTTTGTGGAGCTCCGGCCCGAGCTCTTTGAGTTGGTCGCGCTCCCGAGCGCTCACGGACTCGACTGGGACACGGGCCATCTTGCTCACCACTTTTTCGATCTCCGTCGTGGTGATGCGATGGGTGCGCTCCTTGGCGGGCCGCATGCGCTCCAGGGAACCGGCCTCGTCGATGACGTCAATCGCCTTGTCTGGGAGGTGTCGGTCGACGATGTGCTTGTCGGCGAGAGTCGCCGCGGCCTCGATCGCGTCGTCGTCGTACTTCACATCGTGGTGTTCTTCGTAGTACTGACGGAGCCCCTTGAGAATCTCGATGGTATCCTCGAGCGTGGGCTCGTTGACTTCGATTTTCTGGAAGCGTCGGGCGAGGGCGCGGTCCCGATCGAGGTGCTTGAAATCTGCGTAGGTGGTCGACCCGAGGCACCGCAGCTTGCCCGAGGCGAGCGCGGGCTTGAGGATGTTCGACGCATCCATGGAGCTGCCCGTGGTCGCGCCGGCGCCCACGATGGTGTGAATCTCATCGATGAAGAGGATGGCGTTGTCGAGATCCTCGAGCCGTTTCATGACCGCTTTCAGGCGCTCCTCGAATTGCCCCCGAAATTTGGTTCCGGCGAGTAGGGCGCCCATGTCGAGCGAGTAGATCTGGGCATCTTCGAGGACTTCGGGGACGTCTCCCTCGTACACCAGGCGCGCGAGACCCTCAGCGATGGCTGTCTTGCCCACGCCCGGCTCGCCCACGTAGATCGGGTTGTTCTTGCGGCGTCGGCACAGGACCTGCACCGTCCTGTCGAGTTCCGCTTGTCGCCCAATCAGGGGGTCGATGCGCCCCTCGGCCGCCTCGGCGATCAGGTCGGTGGCGAACATCTCGAGAGGATCACGCCCGGCCATGCCGTCTTCGCCCTCTTCGTCGAAATCCGCCTCGGTGTACCCGTCGGACGCTTCGCCCGGAACGATGTCGGTGCCCACCCCGTGGGCGATGTAGCGCTTCAGATCGAGTGCGGTGACGCCTTCTTCCTGAAGAAGGAAAGCTGCGTAGGATTCGTCCTCTTTCAAGAGCTGCACCAGCACGTTGCTGCCGTCGATCGTCTTCATTTCCGAGGAGATCGCGTGGATCGCAGCACGCTGCAGCACGCGCTCGACGGCGAGGGTTTGCCTCGGCTCGACGTCGACGTTCTCAGGCACACGGGTGAGGCGCTCTTGGACGAACTCCTCGAGGCGCTTGCGGAGTCGCCCCATATCAGCGCCGCACGCCTTGAGGACGCCAGTCGCTTTGGGGTCTTCAGTGAGCGCCAACAACAGGTGCTCGAGCGTGACGTACTCGTGCCGCATCAACCCGGCACGGTCGAACGCCTTGCGGAGGGTTTCTTGGAGCTCTTTAGCGATCACTGGGCCTGCCATTTACGCGTCTTCCTCTTCAGGTTCCATCGTGAGTCGGAGCGGAAACTCCTGTTCGCGTGCCATGGTTTCCACTCGTTTGATCTTCGTTTCCGCGACCTCGCGGGTAAAAACCCCGGCCACGCCCATGCCGTTGTGGTGCACGTGCAGCATGACGCGAATCGCACTTTGCTCATCGAGGTGGAAGACCTGGTGGAGAATCTGAACGACGAACTCTCGGGTTGTGTAGTCATCATTGTGGAGAAGGACTCGGTAGAGCCGTGGCCGCTTGAGCTTCTTCTCAGGCTTGACCCGGGTGATCGTCCCGGCGTCGTTGTCGAATCTCTCAGCCATATCCTTAGTTTAGCGTGCAATCC
>JBATTM010000700.1:0-18073 GCA_049670545.1 Polyangiales bacterium | reverse complement strand
GCACACAGTCGTCGATGTACCGAGTTCGAAGCGCCACCCAAAGGCCCATCGCAGGCCAGTGCTGATCCCAGCGACGACACAGCGCCTCACCCGCTTCGGCCGCAAGATCCGCGGCCCACGGATCGAGACATACAGGGGCATCCCCTTGCGAGGCCCGCGCCCGATAGCCGGCAATCAACACTGCCGTTTGGCTCGCCGCCTTGTCCGACACGGCTGGCGCCCTAGTGACCGTGTTCGCGATCGATTCCCGGATGGCTCGGGTCGCCCGGCTCGTGCCGCGGGTTCGCCGTGAGGTACGTTCCGTCCTTGCCAGGAATCGAGAGAAGGGTCTCTTTGTCGTAGAGAAAGTGATCGCGTGCCGTGGAGGGGGGCATGTGCATGCCCGTGTCCATTCGAATGGCATCGCACGGGCACGCCTCGACGCAGTACCCACAGAAGATGCACCGAAGCTCGTCGATCACGAACACCTCAGGGTACCGCTCGTATCCAAAGCGCGGGTCATCTTCCGCGTACTCGGCCGGCTCGATGTGAATGCACTGCGCCGGACACGCCGTGCTGCAGCAAAGGCAGGCGACACATCGTGGCGAACCATCGGCCCGCTGCGTCAACCGATGGATCCCGCGAAAGCGCTCGGGGTAGTCCCGCTTCTCCTCAGGGTACTTGACGGTGTCGATGTCTTTCTTGTCGGCTGGCCCGAGGGTGTTCTTGAAGAAACGCTTGGTTGCGAACCCCAAGCCTTTCGCGACCTCCGGCAGATACGACTGTTCAGCCAGGGTGCGTTTGGGCTTCTTGATGACTTTGACGTTGACGGGCATGAGGACCTCAGAACCTATCGAGGAACGCGACGTACTTGCCGAGCCCGTCGGACAGGATGAACGCGCCCATGAACAGGATGTTGAGCAGGGACAGCGGCAGCAGCCCCTTCCAACAAAGCTTCATGAGCTGATCGTAGCGGAAACGGGGCATCGTCCAGCGAATCATCAGCTGGAACCAGATGAAGACGACGATTTTGAGCAGGAAGAAAAGAACCTGAATCAGAACCACCAGCCAGTGCGCAAGCGGGAGGGTGAAGCTGAGTATTTGGAATCCATCTCGGTACAAGAACGGCACGTCCCAGGCGCCGAAGAACAAGATCGAAGCAATGGCCGCAAGTGAGACGACCTCGACGAACTCGCCCATGAAGAACATCCCGAATTTCATGCCGGAATACTCGGTGAGGTAACCGCCGACGAGCTCGCTCTCGCCCTCGGGAAGGTCAAACGGGACGCGCTTGGTTTCGGCGATCGCGGCCGTGAAGAACATCACGAAGCCGAGTGCAAGGAACGGATTGAAGATCCCCCAGCTATGCGTGTGCTGCCACTGCGCCATGTCTTCGAGACGAAGGGACTGGTAGACCATGAAGGCGGGCACGAGGGTGAGCCCGAGCACGACCTCATAGCTCACCATCTGGCTTGCAGCGCGAATGCCACCAAGCAGTGAGAACTTGTTGTCGGACGCGTACCCGGAGATGGCAGCGCCGATGATTCCAGTGCTGGCGATTGCGAAAATGAACAGGATGCCAACATTCAGGCTCGCGACCTGCATGGGCACGGCGGCCCCGGCGATCTCCCCGGTGCGCGGCAGCACTTGGTTCCAGTGATCGAGGTACAGGGTGCTCGCGAATGGAATCACCGCGAACGCCGCGATCGCAGGAATGAGCGCGATGATTGGGCCCGCCGCGAACAGAAACTTGTCGGCCTTGGGTGGGACGAAATCTTCTTTGAAAATGAACTTCATCGCGTCGGCAAGTGGATGAAGCAGGCCGAGGAGCATGATCTTGCCCTCGTTTCGGACGATCATGCTGTGCACGCCGTACCCCATGCGAAGCAACACAGCCGCGAGCCCAAAGCCAAGCAACGTGGCGTTCAGCGTCGCGGTCGACACCGGGAGTGGGTTGCTTCCGCGGACCGCGACGAAAGTCACGGCGACGAGTGCGACGACCGCAATGATCCCTGTGAGCGCGAAACCTCGCCAAATCGGAGCCCTCGCCTTGTCGATGAAGGCGACGGCGGGCGGCGGAAGGACGATGGCCGCACGGCTCGGGCCGAGGCGGTCTTGGATCATCGCGCTCTGCCGTCGTTCAGCCCAGATCAGCACGGGCGCGAAGACGCCCACCGTGACGAGCAGCACGAACAGAATCTTGAGAATCGAGGAGACCAACAGGACTTCGGTGGTCATTGTGCAGCCTCGACCTGACCCGAGAGCGCCTCGCGGACCGACGCCACGTCGGTGAAGCCGAGGTCATGTCCGAGCTTCTTGGCGAGCATCGTGATCGCTCGCCATCCCGGCTCGACCCCTGCCGGCGCCGCCAGGACCGAGGTGAACGCCTGCGCCATGCCCTGGGCATTGACGAAGCTGCCATCGATTTCAAAGGTGTCCGCAACTGGGATCGCAACCGCGGCGACCGCGGGCAGCGCGCCGACGTGACTCGAGAGCGAAACCACGGCGTCGAGGCTTACCAGCGGCGCGAGTTCCTCGAGCCGCTCTGTCGTGGCCCACCCGAGCGCGATCACGCCTGTGATGACCCCGCTCTGCACATCCGCCAGCATCTCCGCAGTGCTCTTGAGTGGCCCGGCGGCCGCGGCGAGCGCCCCCGCTCGATTCGGGTTGTTGTCGTCGCTCCGAAGGATGTCGTCGCCGTCCCATCCGCCGAGGGCCGCCAGATAGCGCTGCCCGGCCCCGAGTGCCTCGGCCAGTTTGACCAGCGCAATGTTGTCTTCGGTGGTGTGCTGGGCGCTCAGGACCACGCCCAGCTTGCCGCCCTCGATCTCACGAAGCTTCTCGGCCGCCAATGCGAGTGCCTCGTCATCGAGGATCGTCTCGCGCTCCTCGCCTCGTCCGCGGGTCGGTGCGACCAATCGGTCGGTGTCCTGACGGGTGTAGGTCATCATGCCGTCGTCGCACATCCAAAACTTGTTGACGTCTTCGTTGTCGCGAGGCCGCAGCCGGTAGACTTTGCCGTAGCGGGGATCGTAGTCGACATGGGTGTTGCACCCCGTCGCGCAACCCGTGCAAACCCCGGTGGCCGATTTGAGGAACCACACCCGCGCTTTGAATCGGAAGTCCGAGCTGGTCAGCGCACCGACCGGGCACACGTGCTCGGTCATCAGCGTGTATTTGTGGTCGAGCTCTCGCCCAGGCGCCAGGACGATCTCGTTGCGATTGCCTCGCTCACGCATGTCGAGCACATGGTCTTTCGCGACCTCGTCGCTGACACGAATGCAGCGCGTGCACATGATGCAACGCTCGGCGTCATAGACGATCGTCGGACCGAATTTCACACCCTTGGGCTTGTGAACGGGCTCGGTCAGCTTGCGCTTCAGTGTGCCCTGATGCTCGTAGTAGTAGTCCTGCAGCTTGCACTCGCCCGCCTGGTCGCAGATCGGGCAGTCGACGGGGTGATTGAGCAACAGGAACTCTTGTACCGACGCTTGGGCAGTCGTGGCTTCCTCGTTTTTCGCCGAGACCTCCATGCCTTCGGCCGCCCCGAGCTGACAGGCAGGTTGCAGCTTGGGCTTGGTGGCCGGCACGTACTCACCGGTGGCCTCGTCGAACTTGAGCTGCGGCATCGCCATCTGGCGGCCGCTCGTGATGTGAACCAGGCACATGCGGCAGTTCGCTGCGATCGAGAGACCCGGATGCCAGCAGTAGTGAGGAATCTCGATGCCGGCGCGCCACGCCGCCTGCATCACCGTCTCACCGGGTTCGAAGGAAATCTCTTGTCCGTCAAGCTTGAAAGTCGGCATTACCGGTCACACTCGCCACCGATCATGTTGATCGATCCAAAGGTCGGAATGATGTCCGCGATCATGTCACCGATGAGCATCTCGCGACACGCGGAAAGGTTGTACCAGCAGGGAGGTCGAACGCGCACGCGATAGGGCGTGCCGCTTCCATCCGAAACGATGTAGAAGCCGAGCTCGCCGTTGCCCCCCTCCGTGAAGCTGTAGACTTCACCCTTCGGCGTGCGGAGCCCTTCCATCACGAGTTTGAAGTGGGCGATCGTAGCTTCGATGGTCGTGTAGACGTCCTGCTTCTCCGGGAAGATGATCCTGGGATCGTCCACGTTGACCGGTCCGTCATCCGGCATCTGCTCCATCGCTTGCTCGATGATTCGGACCGATTGGCGGATCTCCTCGAGGCGAACCATGAAGCGGTCCCAGTTGTCTCCGTCTTGACCGACCGGAACTTCGAAATCGAACCGGTCGTAGACCATGTAGGGATGGTCCTTGCGGACGTCGTACGCGACACCCGATGCACGCGCGACCGGGCCCGTACAGCCATACGCCAGTGCATTCTCTTTCGTGAGAATCCCAACCCCCTCCATTCGGTCGAGGAAGATGCGATTGCGAAGAAGCATGATCTCAGCTTCCTTCACGACGCGATGCACCTCTGGAATGAGTGCACGCAGATCCTCTTTGAGCGTGTCGGTGGGAGGTGCCGCCATTCCGCCGATGCGGCCGAAGCTGTGGGTCATGCGGGCGCCGGTCTCTTTTTCGAGAAGGTCCCAGATCCAGTCGCGAACTTTGAGGAGCCACAGGAACGGCGTGAAGGCGCCGAGCTCCATCGCCGATGCACCATTGCATGTGAAGTGGTCGGCGATTCGGGAGAGCTCGCCGAGGATCACGCGGTAGTACTGGCAGCGCTCTGGCACCTCGATCTCGAGGAGCTTCTCGACGGCCAGGGACCATCCCACGTTGTTGAGCATCGGCGACACGTAGTTGAGCCGATCCGCGTACGGAAAGACCTGCGACCACGTGCCGCGCTCACAGGATTTCTCGAACCCCCGATGCAGGTAGCCGGGCTGCAGATCGAGGTTGAGAATCGTTTCGCCCTCGAGGTCGAGCACCATGCGGACCGTGCCATGCATGGCAGGATGCGAGGGGCCCATGTTGAGCCGCATGGGCTCGGTCGGCAGCTCGAGCGAGGATTCTTCTTCGAGCAACTCGTCGGCCGGTTCCATCTATTCTCCTGAACCTTCTTCGTTGGCTTCGGTCGACGGCGCGTCCGAAGCTGCCTTGGTCCTGGCGGCAAGCCGCTCTTGCAATTGCTGCGCGGCTTCTGAATCGCTCAAGGTACGACGCTGCCCCTGCTGAAGGCCGATCGCCGGAGACACCTGTGCATCGCGCCCCGCAAGACGCGCTTCCCAGTCGATGCGGGCGAAGGGCTGCCCCTCCTCGATGCCGAATGGCGGAAGCTTCTCGATCTCTTCGATGTCGCGGTAGGGAACCAAGGGTTGCGCGCGATCGATGGGGTAGTCTTTTCGAAGCGGGTGCCCAACGAACTCTTCGTAGAGAAGGATGCGACGGAGGTCCGGGTGATCGCTGAACTTGATTCCGAACATGTCCCACACCTCGCGCTCGGCCCAGTTGGCCGCTGGCCATATTCCACTCGTGCTCGCCAGCTCCTTGCCTTCGGCGATGCGGGTACGGAGTCGAATTCGCGCGCCGTGTTGCGAGGCGCGGGTCATCAGAATCACGTCGAACCGCGCGTCATCACGCTCGGGATGATCGATCGCGGTGAGGTCGATGAAGTGATCCATTCCGATCGCGTCGTCGTCCTTCAGGAACTGGGCAACCTCGGCCCAGTCTCCGTCCGACACGAGCACTTCGTGGTCGCCGAACGTTTCAGTCGACTCGAGGATCCGGTCACCAAAATGAGCGCGAAGTCGGTCGACGACCGTTTGGCTCACGAGTCGCCCTTCCCCGCCTGCCCTTGCGCGCGCTCCACGACCAGCTTCGGCGGGACAATCACGGGCTCTCGATCATTCTTCTGAATCTTCTCTTGGAGCAGCATCAAGGCGTCGAGCACGGCCTCGGGACGGGGAGGACAACCGGGGATGTACACGTCGACCGGGATCACTTTGTCGACGCCGGGAATCGTCGTGTAGTTGTCGTAGAACCCGCCACACGATGCACACGTGCCGAAGGCGATGACCCACTTGGGATCGGCCATCTGGCTCCAAATGCGGCGGACCACCGGGCCTTGTCGTTGACTGATCGTCCCGACGATCCAGAGCACGTCCGATTGACGGGGGCTGAACCGGGGGGCCTCGGCGCCGAAGCGTGCGATGTCGTAGCGAGGCCCCGCCGTCGCCATGAACTCCATGCCACAACATGCGGTGACGAAAGGGTACTGAAAAAGCGACCATTTGCGGGCCCACTGG
The DNA here is from genome assembly GCA_049670545.1 of Polyangiales bacterium. Lineage (GTDB taxonomy): Bacteria > Myxococcota_A > Polyangia > Polyangiales > Houyiibacteriaceae > SG8-38. Next base: position 11,868 of record JBATTM010000700.1, on the reverse strand, counting down.
AGCAGGTCGCTGAACCGCGTGGTAACGGCGACGTCTTCTCCCCCGCCCCCAATGACTTTCAGCTCTCCCATTCGAGTGCTCCCTTTTTCCACGCGTACGCGAGCGTGACGCCCAAAACGATCAAGAACAGCACCATCTCGACGAACCCGAACCACCCGAGATCCTGGAACATGCTCGCCCAGGGGTAGAGAAAGACCGCCTCGATATCGAAGACGACGAACAGAATCGCTGTGAGGTAGAACTTGATGCTCAGCCTGATGTGCCGGGCTCCGGTCGTCTCTGAGCCAGCCTCGTAGGGGATCGCCTTCTCGGCGGTCATGTTCTTCGGCCCAAGGACGGTCGTCAGCCCGAACACGCCGAGGGCGACGAGGGCGGCGATGCCGAGCATCATAAACATCGGTAAGTAGACCGAGAACATGCGGGGATCAGCTCCGAATTCCGGCCGCGGAGGCGGCGCTTGAGGTGCTTAGTATCAGCCCAAGGGGGTGTCAATGAACGCAGCGTGCTGCGCTCGACGATGGGTCGTTGCCTGCGAACGCCCGCCCAGAACGCCCGGGGAGCGGGGCTGGATGAGACGGCACGCGATGGGGTTGACCCTCGCGAGGATCGACAGGTGTCCTAGACCGGCCTCCTCCTCGGGAGGGAGCCCAGGTGGCTACGCTCGGCCCCGCCGGCAGTCGTTTCGTATCTCCGTGAAAACTGGAGGGTTCCTTGGGGGTATGCGATGGTCCGCGACGGGGAATGCGGCACCAACGCACAATCGGCGCCGTCATCTTGGGGATGCTCGTGCCTGCGATCGCATTCGCCCAAGACGGCGAGGCACGGACGTCGGGGATCGGTGCCGCGCTCGGGACGTTGAACCGATCGTTCGGTGACTTCGTCGTGGGGCCGATCGGCAGCGTGCTGTTCTTCGATGTCCTCTTCTGGGACAACGCGAGCGACCACGACGCGCAACTGCCCTTCATCGTCGTGTGGCTGGTCGCAGGTGCCACCTTCTTCACGCTGCGGTTCGGTTTCATCAACATTCGCGCATTCGCACACGCCTGGGCGGTGACCGCCGGACGCTATGACTCGCCGGACGACCCCGGTGAGTTGACGCACTTCCAGGCGCTCTCCTCCGCTCTTTCCGCGACGGTCGGTCTCGGAAATATCGCAGGTGTCGCGGTGGCGGTCGGCGTGGGCGGCCCCGGCGCGGTTCTGTGGATGGTGGTCGGCGGCTTTCTCGGGATGTCGTCGAAGTTCGCGGAGTGCACCCTCGGTCAGCTCTACCGGAACCGCAGCGACGATGGTCACATCCTCGGCGGGCCGATGCGCTACCTACAGCAGGGTCTCACCGAACGCGGGTTACCCCGGCTCGGACGTTTCCTCGCAGTCCTCTTCGCCCTGATGTGCATCGGCGGAAGCCTCGGCGGCGGCAACATGTTCCAGGCCAACCAAAGCTACGCCCAGGTCGCCTTCGTGATCCCGGCGCTGAACAGCGGATGGGGGGCACTCCTCTACGGCGTCGTCCTCGCAGTGCTGGTCGGTCTCGTGATCATCGGGGGGATTCGCCGAATCGGCCGGGTCGCGTCGGTGATCGTGCCGGCCATGGTGGGCATCTATCTCGCCGCGGGCCTCTTCATCATCTTCACCCACATCGACCAGCTTGGAAGCGCCCTCCAACAGATCGTGGGCGAAGCGTTCACGCCGCGAGCCGGGCTCGGTGGGTTCATCGGAGTCCTGATCACCGGCTTTCGTCGGTCGGCATTCTCGAACGAGGCTGGCGTTGGGTCCGCGGCGATCGCGCACTCCGCGGCCGCCACCAGCGAACCCGTGCGGGAGGGCATCGTCGCGCTTCTCGAACCCTTCATCGACACGATCGTGGTCTGTTCGATGACCGGTATCGTCGTCGTGATCACCGGCGCCTATGCCGACGGCACGGCGGAAGGAGTTCGGATGACGTCGAACGCATTCGCGACGGTCATCCCCTGGTTTCCCAAGATCTTGAGCCTGGCTGTCTTCTTGTTCGCATTTTCGACGATGATCTCGTGGAGCTACTACGGGGAGCGGTGTTGGACTTCCCTCTTCGGCAGCCACACCTCGATCGTGTACAAGCTCGTATTCCTCTCGTGCGTGGTGCTCGGGTCGGTCTTGAAACTCGCCAACGTGGTCGATTTTTCCGATCTGATGATTCTCGGGATGTCGTTCCCAAACATTCTCGGGATCTATTTGTTGAGCGGACGCGTGAAGACGGAACTCGACCGCTACTGGCATCGCTATCGAAGTGGCCAGATGCAGCCTCGAACCTAACTGCTACCCTCGGGACATGTCGGAGTTTGGTGCGCGACGAAAGCGATTGCTCGACACCATGGGAGACGGCGTGGCCGTCTTCTTCGCGGCGCCATCCGCGATTCGGAATCGAGACGTCGAGCACAGCTACCGCCAGGACAGCGACTTCTTCTACCTGACTGGCCTGGACGAGCCCGAGAGCGTGCTGGTCCTCACGAATCAGCATGCCGAACATCGCGAAGTGCTGTTCGTCAGACCGCGGAAGCCCGAGCGCGAGATCTGGGATGGGCCGCGAACGGGGATCGAGGGCGCCGTCCACGACTACGGTGCAGACGTCGCCTTTCCGATCGATGAGCTCGCCAAGCGCCTTCCGGACTACCTCGGCAACGTGAGTCGGCTGCACTATCGGCTAGCTCAGGACGAAGCCGCCGACCGGCACATCTTCGATTGCCTCGCGCTGCTCAGGCGAGGAGGACGCCGCGGTGTCGTGGCCCCCGAGGTCGTCGTCGACACCAGTGCGCACCTGCACGAGATGCGTCTCCGAAAGAGCGCGGCCGAGATCGCCATCATGCGCGGGGCCGCCACAATCACTCGCGAGGCCCATCTCCGGGCGATGGCCATGACGGCTCCGGGCATGCACGAGTACGAGATCGACGCCGAGCTGCTTCACGTGTTCCGAAAACACGGAAGCGAGCGCCCGGCGTACGACAGCATCGTTGGCTCCGGGCCGAACGCGACGATTCTTCACTATCGCGCCGGCAACCGAATCATGGCGGATGGCGAGCTGCTCTTGATCGACGCCGGCTGCGAGCTCGACTACTACGCGAGCGACGTCACACGAACGTTCCCGGTGAATGGTCGATTCACCAGGGAGCAGCGTGCGATCTACGAACTCGTCTTGGCCTCTCAGAAAGAGGCGATCGCTGCGGTCAAGCCAGGCACGACACTCGATGAGATCCATGCCGGCGTCGTCCGAACGATCACCGGAGGGCTCGTCTCGCTTGGGCTTCTCGAAGGCGACCTCGACGCGCTGATCGAAGAGAAGAAGTACGAGCCGTTCTACATGCACCGCACGTCGCACTGGATCGGCATGGACGTTCACGACGTGGGCCACTACTACGACGACGGAGCGCACCGTTCCCTAGAGCCCGGCTTTGCACTCACCATCGAGCCAGGGATCTACATCGGCGCGGACAACCAAGACGTCGACGCGCGCTGGCGCGGCATTGGGGTGCGGATTGAGGACGACGTCGTCGTCACCGAGTCGGGAGTCGATGTGCTTACCGATGAAATCCCGAAAGAGGTCGCGGACATCGAACGTGCGTGCGCCTGACCCCCGTGCCCTCGGGAGGTGTTGTGGTATGCCGGGGTGCATGAACCACGATCTCACCCTCGCCTTCGTCGGCGCCGGCAACATGGCGGGCGCCCTGATTCGCGGTTTGATCGCGACGTCGACCATCTCCCCAGCGCGCATCGTGGCGGCGGACCCGGATCCCGCGCGGCGTGAGCTCCTCGCTTCGGAACTCTCGATTCGCGTCGAAGCCGACAACAGCGCGGCACTCGAGAACGCGAATGTGGTCGTTCTGTCCATCAAGCCACAGATGTTCGGGCAGGTCCTTCCGACCCTCGCGGTGTCCCTGCCGCAGGATGCGTTGGTGATTTCGATCGCCGCCGGCATCTCGTCGAAGGTGATCGAGCGGTCGTTGCCCGAGGGTACGCGTGTCATCCGGACCATGCCCAACACCCCCGCCCTCGTCGGAGCGGGCGCGACGGCGATCGCGGCTGGCACCCATGCCACGGAAGACGACCTCGTCCTCGCACAGACGCTATTCGAGTGTGTGGGGACCGTCGTTCGAGTCCCCGAAACCCAGATCGACGCGGTCACTGCCCTGAGTGGCTCTGGCCCGGCGTACGTCTTTGCGATGATCGAGGCGCTGCGTGAAGGGGGTAGGCGCGAAGGCCTTTCCGAAGAAACCGCCCTGCAGCTGGCCGCGCAGACGGTCCGCGGGGCAGCACAGCTACTTCTCGATGGCGATGAGAGTCCCGAAGCCCTTCGGCAGAAGGTCAGTAGCCCCGGTGGCACTACCCTTGCTGGTCTTCAGGCACTTGATGACAACGGGTTTCGAGAGGCGCTGCACGGCGCGGTCCGTGCAGCCGCGCGAAGATCAGCCGAACTCGGCAAGATCGCAGAGGGCGACTAGGCCGAGCCTTATTGACGGGAGCCGAAGATCGCCGTGCCAATTCGAAGCATGGTGCTGCCTTCCGCGACCGCAGCTTCGAGGTCGTGGGTCATGCCCATCGAAAGCGTCCTCAACCCGTGCGCCTCCGCGAGCTTCCGAAGCGCCGCGAAGTAGGGTCGAGCATCCTCGGGATCCTCGGTGCGGGGTGCCACGGTCATCAGACCCTGGAGATCAAGCCCCGGCAATGCACGAACGGTATCGACGAGCACAGGAAGATCCTCGGGGGCACAGCCAGACTTCTGCGGCTCTTGTCCCACATTGACTTGGATAAGCACTTCTGTGGGACGGTGGCGAGAGTCCGCCCGCTTCGAAAGCGTCTCGGCCAACCTCGACGAGTCGAGGGTGTCGACGCTGGCCGCGGCTCGTTCGATCAGCTTGGCCTTGTTCCGTTGGAGATGTCCGATGAAGCGCCATCGAAGGTCGGGCAGATCCTGAAGCTCTCGTGCTTTCGCCTGGAGGTCCTGCGCGTAGTTCTCTCCGAAGACGCGGAGGCCCTCTGCGTACGCGGCTCGAATCGTCTCGACGGGGTGGGTCTTCGAAACTGCCACCACCTCGATCGAGGAAGGAGCCCGCCCCGCAGACGAGCACGCGGTCGCGATGCGACTGTGCACCGTCCGCAGCCGGTCCGCGAGCTCTGTCATGGCCATTGTCGCAGTGCGCCATGCCCGCGCAACAACGCAACCACCTCGGCGGCAGGCAGCCCGACGACGTTCGTGTACGAGCCCTCGAGACGGGTGACGAACCCGCTTGCCATGCCCTGAATTCCGTACGCACCGGCCTTGTCCCGGCCTTCCCCAATCGCCACGTATCGAGCGAGTTGTTCGCGCCCGACCTCGTCGAACCAAACGCGCGTTTCCACGCACTCGCACCCGAGGACACCATCCCCCCCCTGGCCGAGGGCGATCGCGGTCTTCACTCGGTGATCGCGCCCCACGAGGCGGGAGAGCATTCGAAGGGCCTCATCGTCATCGCTTGGCTTTTCGAGGCGCTGGCCGTCCACGCACACGATCGTGTCTGCCGCGAGCACGAAGCGCCCGCGCGTGGTGTCCTCGAGCACGCGTTCGAGCTTGGTACGCGCCGCAAGGCGAACGAACGCAGAGTCGCTCGGGGCCATGAGGGAGCGCTCGTCGACGTCGCTCACGCGGACCTCGAAAGGGATGCCGAGGGTGGCGAGGATGTCGGCACGGCGCGGCGAGGCTGAACCCAGCACCAGCGGAAGCTCTGAATCACTCACGTTTCCGTCTCGAAGTGCGCCAAATAACGCCGCAAATAGGTTTGACTCACTTGATCGGGGTCGAGCGCAAGGCACTTGGCAAACTCGGTCACGAAGCCCCGCACATACACTGCGGCAGGGAGCTCCTCGAACTCGTCATCCTCGATGCACTGCAAATAGTGAAGACCCACTTTGGTTTTCGCACTGATCTGATCGAGGTCCGTGCCCTGGGACTCGCGCACCGCACGCAGAAGCTCCCCCGAGAACTCGGTATCGGGTTCGATCGTCGGCGCCGGCGGGAGATCGGCCGGATTGATCGCACGCTTTTTCGTTCGCTGCATCGCGTCGGGCACCTCTGGAAACACCGAAGCCTCGTACGGACGCCGGAGCGCCGGGTCCAGGAGCACCGAGTAGGCCTCATCGACCCGGGCGCGCGCAGCCTCGAGCCCCTCCGCGTCGAACAGCCCAAAGGTCACGATGTTGTCCTCGTTGAAGATCTGGGACATTCGCTTGTGCGCCCGCCGTATCTCCTCCTCGGTCGCGCCACGTTCCACCTCGAGAACGTCGTAGTGCGAGTTGTCAGGCACATCGCGCCACGGGAGTCGCTGTCGACGCGCATCCTTTGGCGCAAGCAGGCGCCTTCCGATCTTTTCGATGTGACGGCTTGCACGCGTGCCGGGGCTTTCGGTGAGAAGCGGACGCCGCTTTAGCGATGTCGTCCTGACGGCGTCATCATGCTCGACGTAGCCGAGGTAGTGAAGATGCACCCCGAGGCGACGTCGCGCCGCGGCTGCGATCTGGTCCCCGACGTCGAGATCCGCGCGCAGTCGGGCTTGATTCACGACGAACGGAACATCGAGATCCGCCATACACGCACCCAGGGCTCGGCCCAATGCGGGCGACTCGCGCCGCACGAGAATTCGGATGTCGGACGGCGCCGGTGCATGCCCTGCCCTCGCAAAGACTTCATGGAGAACGGCACGGTCATCTTCGTCCTCGGCACATTGAAGGGCCATTTGTGCGTAGGTCTTCCGAAGGATTCGGTACAGCCCCGTGACGGCGTTGGGCTCAGGCATGGTGACCGCAAGCCGATGATCGGCGCGGCACCAGAACCGCATGACCGCCTCGCTCGAGCCCGCGCCGAGATCGACGACCGCGAAATCCGCATCGTGTTTCGCGAGACGGCCCTGCAACTCGCGCAGCGAACTGCGACGTGCGCTGCCTCGATGTGGCTCGCTCAATCCGCCGTGGAGGATCCACATGCCGGGCACCGGGCCCTCGACCGGATCGCGTGGCGCGAGCGTATTGACCCGGTCCTCGTCGAGCTCGGTACCCGCAAACAGGCCCTCGTCCTGATCACCGAACGCTGGTGTGGGGGCGACGTAGGGGGCGACGCGGGGGCCGACCCCGAGGGTCGCCATGAGGTCCGATCCGGCCGGGTCGGCATCCACGGCCACGACCCGCTTGCCAATGGTCGCCAGATAGACGGCGAGGTTGGCGCTGAGGAGCGTGGTTCCCACGCCACCCTTGGCCCCGAGAATGGCGATCGTGGTCGGGGGCATCGAAGCGCTCTTACCAACGGCTCGATCGGGGCGCAACGGGCCCCTCGCATCGGGCTACCCCTCGTCGTTGCGCCGCAAACGTGGTGCGAACGGATAGTACCGGGGGCGTGAGGACTCCTCGTCGGTCTCCGCGACCTCGCCCTCCGCGTCGAGAGGGGGCTCCGCGGGCCGCCAGCTCTGCCCGCTTGCGTGTTTCTTCCCCGTAGGCCTGATACGGACTCGCCCTATCGGGGCGCTCATCCTTGGTTGAGTCGCCATCCTTCTCCCCGGCTCGTGCAGCCATCTTTAACACTAACGGATGTTTCCGAAAGCAGCACAACCCAAAGGCACCGACACGCCAAGACTGTTAGATTCGTCACGCATCGTGGGGTCAAACGGACGAGAAGAGGTGATCGAGGGTGTCGTCGACGACGTGGTGTACCGCAGTGATGACGGTCGGTTCTCGGTAATTCGCCTTGCTGCGGACGACAACGACCCGAGCACCCGGCACACCGCGGTAGGAGATCTTGGCGAGATCGCCGCCGGGGAGAACGTACGCCTCGTCGGGCGTTGGAGCGAGCACGCTGTCTACGGCTCGCGGTTTCGGGTGGCTTCGTTCACCCCGACCATTCCGAGCACGGCGCAGGGAATCGCGCGCTATCTGGGTTCCGGTCTGATCCCTGGCATCGGGCCCGCACTCGCAGCGCGCTTGGTGGAGCGCTTCGGGACCGACTCGCTCGACGTCATCGCCACCCAGTCCGCGAAACTCCGGGAGGTGCCCGGCATCGGGAGGCAGCGCGCGCAGTCGATCGCGGAGGCGGTCAGGCAGCGTCGCGTCGAAGCGGAGACGATGAGCTTTCTGCACGCGCTCGGCATGGGCCCAGCCACTGCCCGGGAGATCGTGCGCAAGCACGGCGCGGACGCCCCGCGCGTCGTGCGAGACGATCCCTACTTGGTGGCGGAGCAGATACGCGGAATTGGCTTTCGTACTGCCGACCGAATCGCAGCGGCTCTCGGGATCGCGGGGGACGACATTCGACGCGTTCAAGGGGCTGTCCTCCATCTCCTCGGGCGCGCGATCGACGAAGGCCACGTGTTCGCGTTTCGCCAGCAACTGTTCGAAGGTCTCGAGCAACTCGACGTTCCCAACGATGCCCTAGACGATGCGCTTCTCGCGCTTCGAACGCGCGACCTGATCCACGTCGAGGGCGATGCGATCTATCCACCGATTCTACATCGGGCCGAGGGGTTGGTCGCTGATGCACTCGCCGCATTGGCCTCTCGACCCAAGACCAAGCAACCCGTCAAGACGTACGATGAGACGCTGACGGACACGCAGCGCAGTGCGGTGGAGGCATCCCTCGGGACGCACCTTCTCGTGCTCACAGGCGGGCCCGGCACCGGCAAGACCACCACGGTCCGCGCCATCGTGAGCGCGCATGCCGCACTCGATCGACGGGTCGCTCTTTGCGCGCCCACGGGACGTGCGGCCAAGCGTCTCTCGGAAGCGGCCGGGGTCGAGGCCAAGACCATCCATCGCATGTTGGAGTGGAACCCGGCGACCGGGCGCTTCAACCGTGACGCCAACTTCCCTCTCGATGCCGAGCTCGTCCTCGTCGACGAGGCCTCGATGCTCGACATCCGACTCGCGGCGCAGTTGCTGGACGCGGTCCCACCGGCCGCCACCCTCGTTCTCGTAGGCGATGTCGACCAATTGCCCCCCGTCGGCCCTGGCCAGCCACTTCGGGATCTGATCGTCTCCAACGTCTGCAAGACGGTGCGGCTTCACGAGGTGTTCCGCCAAGCGCAGCAGAGCGCCATCGTACGTGGGGCGCACGCCGTCCTGCACGGAGAGATGCCAGAACCGACGCCAACCGGGACACGCGGAGAAGGCGACCTCTTCATCATCCCCTCCACCAACGCGGAGGTGATCACAGAGCGCTTGATCCAAGTGCTGAAACGGATGTCTGTCGCGTATGGCTTCGACCCGCTCGCGGACGCCCAGGTGCTAACGCCCATGCGGCGCGGACCCCTCGGCACCTACAAGCTCAACGACGCGCTGCAGGCCGCGCTCAATCCCTCGCGCGATGGCGACAACGTGACGACGGCGTTTCGCCGAGGGGACAAGGTGATGCAGCTTCGCAACGACTACGACAAGGAAGTGTACAACGGTGATCTCGGAAAGGTCGCCCGGATCGAAGGCGGCGTGACATTCGTCCATTTCGACGGGCGCGAAGTCCAGTACCAGGCCGACGAGCTCGACGCGATCGGGCTCGCCTACGCATCCACCGTACACAAGGTGCAGGGAAGCGAGTTTCCGGCGGCCATCATCGTGCTGCACAACGCCCACTTCGTGTTGCTGAATCGCGCCCTACTCTATACGGCGTTGACGAGGGCCAAGCAGCTGGTCGTCTTGATCGGAGACCCGCGAGCGATGGCGCGGGCCGCCCGAAACGCGCTGAGCTACGAGACCAACTCCAAGCTCTGCGACAAGCTCCGGACCCGAGTCGCCTAGATCGAGTTCGCCCGGATCCGATCGGGCCTTGCAGCCTCACAAAGCCTATCATCGCAGGTGAACTTGCTCAGAAGCCGTCGAAGACCTCGAAGAGCGCGTCGTGAAACCGAGGGCGAAATGCGCGGATCCCGGCGTTGTCATCCGAGACGGTCACCCGGTTCGTGAGAAGTGCGACTACGACTTCTCGCCGCGGATCACACCATAGCGACGTCCCCGTGAAGCCGAGGTGTCCGAACGCGTCGGCGTCGATCAACCTCCCAGCCGAGCTGCCCTCGTCTGCCTTGCCGTCCCAGCCCAGCCGATGCGTACCTCCCGGCCGTCGTGCCACCGCGTGCCGGACTCGCTCCTCCTCGAGGGCCCCAAGGCGGCCGGCGAGTGCACCCACCTGTGCGGCTCCGAAGCGCGCGACGTCATACGCACGGCCGAACATCCCGGCGTGCCCTGCCACGCCTCCGAGCGCAGCGCAGTTGTCATCATGAACCTCACCGCGAAGCGATCGGTCGCGCCAAGGGGAGTACCCGGTGGGCGCGCAGTCTTGCTTCCATCCGTCGTCTTCAAGCGCGACACCGTAGAATGCGCCCTCTTGAATTCCGAGCGGCTTGGTAACCTCGCGCGCGACCAGGGCGGGAAGGGAAACCCCTGCGCTTCGACCGAGCGCAACGCCCGCCAACATGTATCCGAGGTCGCTATACACGGGAGCCCCGACCGAACTGTGGTCCCAGTGCGGAAGGAGCTCGGCGAGTAGCCACGCGGACGCGTCCTCGCTGCCCGGTGCCGCCTCGAGCGATTCGTAGAACGGAACCCATGCCTCGAGGCCTGAGCGGTGGCTCAGCACCTCTTCCCAGGTTCGGTCGCCGATGGATTGCGACGCGGCCTCCGGAACGGAAGCCGCCACCCGTGCGTCGAGAGGAAACGCGCCCGTCTGATGAAGCCGAAGCGCCGCCGCAGCGACGAAGGGCTTGGTCAAGGAGGCCAGGTCGTAGAACGAGTCGTGCTGGACAGGACCAAGCCCCGCGCCGAGCACCCCGGCGGCCACGTCTCGATAGTGCCACTGCGAGCCCTGCCAAAACCCCACACAAGCGCTGGCGCCGGGGAACACTCCCGACGCAACCCCCCGCTCGAGCTCTTCGCGAAGCGCCCCCTCAACGCGCGTCGACACGGTGCTGCCCACACCGCTGTCTACCCAATCACGGCGCGATGGTCTACAGGAAGCGTGGAGTGGCGACTCTTCCCTATCTCACGTCTGGCATTGCGCCGGTCGACGCCCAGTTCCGGGTGGAGCTCGAGGACTTCGTCGTCGACGAGATTCCAGCGTATGAGCCGAGTGGCGAGGGCGACCACGTATTCGTCCACCTCGAGAAGCGCGACCTCACGACGCGAGACGCCATCCGTCAGCTATGCGATGCCGTAGGTGCAGACCGCGGCGCGGCGGGATGGGCGGGGCTCAAGGACAAGCGCGCCGTGACGCGCCAGTGGGTGAGTCTCTTCGGCATCAAGCCCGAACGCCTCGCCGCAGTCGAGCTCCCGGGGGTGCGCGTTCTCGAGGCGATTCGCCATGGCCAGAAACTCCGCACAGGCCACCTCCGCGCGAACCGATTTCGGGTGCGGCTACGTGAAATCGACGCGCCAGGAATCGAGCGCGCGCGCGAAGTGTTGAAGAAGATAGGGAACGTGGGACTGCCCAACTACTACGGCGAGCAGCGATTTGGACGCGACGGCGACAACGCAGTGCGTGCTGCCCGATGGGTACGAGGCGAGATGCGACCACCCCGCGGTGCGTTCAGTCGCAAGATCGAGATGTCTGCGCTCCAGTCGCACCTGTTCAACCAATGCGTCGCAACCCGGATCGACGCGGAGGCGCTCGGCCGCGTCTACCTCGGTGATGTCGTGAAGCGTCACGATAGCGGTGGCGTCTTCGTCGTCACCGATCGCGACGAGCTCCCCGACACCCAAGCGCGCGCGGATCGGTTCGAGATCAGTGCGACCGGCCCGATGTTTGGCGCCAAGATGCGGTGGCCTGAGGCCGACGCACGCGTCCGCGAGGAGGCACTGCTAGAGGCCGCCGAACTCACGCCCAACCACCTCCAGAAA
>JBATTM010000699.1:0-9266 GCA_049670545.1 Polyangiales bacterium | reverse complement strand
CCGTTGCACTGGGGGCCTCTGCGGTGGCGTTCCACCCGAGCGCGGCGTTGGGGATCGCCGTTGGGATCTGCGTCATCGCCTGGACGTTCTCGAACGCGCTCAACGCGACGCTCCTCTTCATCGTGGTGCTCGTGCTGCGACCGGCCGATCACTTTCCAGTGCTCGCGACGCTGCAGCCGGCGAAAGTCATTGGCGTGGTCGCCGTGCTCACGTGGCTCGTCACGAAACTCATGAGCGGCGACATGCGCCTTCCTCGGGCGCCGCAGGGAAAGTGGATTCTCGCGCTCGCCCTAGCGGTGGTCCTTTCGTCGATCCTGGGCACCGATCCTGCCGGCAGCTGGGCGCTTTTCACCGACGTGTTCGTCAAGATCCTCATCGTGTACGGGTTGTTGGTCTACCTGGTCGATTCGAAGGCACAGGCGGTCAGGCTCCACCTCAGCCTTGCCGTCTGCACGGTGGCCGTCGCGCTGTACGCGCTCCACCTGCGATCGTCAGGCGTCGCGATCGTCGAGGGGAACCGCGCCGGGCTCGTGGGGCTCTTGGGCGACCCGAACGATCTCGCGCTGGTCCTGCTGCTTGCCGTGCCGGTGTTCACCGAGCTCGCCCTGGGCTCCCATGGCCTGCGACGCATCGCGTGGGGGGTGCCTCTCGCGATCCTCGTGACCGGGATCTTCGCGACGGTCTCGCGGGGTGGTGCCCTTGGGCTGATGGCCGTGTTTGCTGCCATCTTTTTCGACAGGGGACGTCTCGGAATGCGCCTCCTGCTCGCACCGGCGGTCGCCGCGCTGGTCGTGGGCCTCTTGATTCTTGCGGGGGTCAACGATCGGTCGAGCGGATCGTTCCAATCTGGGCAGCTCGACGAATCCGCGGAGGGGCGTCTCGACATGTGGCAGTCCGGCGTTCGTATGGCAGCTCACAATCCCGTGTTCGGAGTCGGCTTCGGACAGTTCCCCGACAACTATCAGCAGTACGCCCGCAACCCCGTGCAATGGGAGCCCAGGGACGCGCACAATTCGTTTACCAAAGCCGCGGCCGAGACCGGCCTCGTGGGCTTCATTCCGTTCATGGCGCTTGTGTTTCTCACGCTGCGCGTGGCATATGACCGCCGTAAGGCTGACATCCCTGAAGACACGCCGATGCAGCGCGCGGTGCGTCGATCGATCTTTCCTTCCATGGTCGGCTTCTGTGTCGCCGGATTCTTTCTGTCGCAGTGTTGGAGTTGGTTTCTATTCATTCTGTTCGCGCAAGGCGCCGCCATGGTCGAAGTCTGGAAAGCCAATCCGACCGTGTCCCTCGCCTCCACCGAACTTGGCACGATGCATGCTTAATCCGATGGACACGATGCAAGCGAATCACGACAAGCCGAGCATTCGGATCGAACTGGATGGCGACTTCTGGGGCCTGAGTGCGTTGTCCCTCGCTGAGCGACTGCCCCTCGCAGAGTTGTTGGATGCGAAGCGCGTCGTGCTCTCTCTCGAGAGGGTCCGCCACATCGACCAGGCTGGCCTGGCCATGCTCGTCCGGATGTACTCCCAGTTGCGCGTTCGCGGGGTGCAGCTGCAGCTCGTCGACGCACCCGACGGCGTCCGCGCGGTCCTGGACAGAGTCGGGCTCGCGGACCTCGTCTCGCGCTCGAACGGCCAGAGCCGAGCCACCGAGCAGCGCACTGTGGTGCTGGGCGCACAGGCGGAGACCTAGGAGCGACGCAGTCCATGGATTCCCCAATACAAGAGCTCACCGAAAGGCAGCAGCGTGAGCGCGAATTCTACAGCCAGTACTCGCAGGAACATCGCCACGAAGAGGTCAATTTCGATCCGGTCCAAGGCGACGAGAGCCGCCCGTGGAACTCCTATTGGAGGCTCTACGAGGTCGTGCAAGGCGCGTACCGCGATCCCTCCCAGCGGTTGCTCGACTTTGGCTGTGGGCTCGGGACCGCGTCCATGTGCCACGCCCGCATCGGGTACAGGGTTTCCGGTTTCGACCTGTGCGAGGAAAACATCGTCGAGTGTCGTCGCAAGGCCGAGCAGTATGGCGTTGCGGACCGAACCGACTTCTCTCTCCAGGCGGCGGAGGCACTCGGCTATCCCGACGACTCGTTCGACGTCGTTGCGGGTTTCGACATCCTTCATCATGTCGAGGTCGACGCCGCGCTCACCGAAACGCGCCGGGTGCTGAAGCCGGGCGGGATCGCGGTGTTTCGCGAGTTCGTCGAAGTGCCGATGTTCGATGCACTACGAAACTCGACCCTTGGCACGTGGCTGGTTCCGAACCAACCCTCGCTGGCCGACCATCGAACCGAGGACGAGGAGAAGCTCACGCGCGAGCAGCTGAAGATCATCGAGGCCGTGTTTCCCGACTTCGAGATGATTCGATTCAACTTGTTGTCGAGGCTCAATAAGTTCTTGCCGAATCCTCACCCCGACCGTCCGAGCCGTATCGAAATGCTCGACCAAACCATCTTTCGCTGGCTTCCAGCCACGCGCACGCTCGGCGGCGACGTCGTCATGGTCCTCCGCAAGTAGCGGGTCCTTGCGAAACCGTCCACGCTTCAGGCCGTACGCATGAAGAGATTTCTTTGGATCACCCCGAAGTGGCCGATTCCCGCGACCGATGGTGCGAGGCAGGCGACGACGCAACTCGTATCGGCACTATGCGAAATGGGCACCCCGATCGACCTCGTCGCACTCGTCCCCGAGCGCGAAGCCGTGCGGGAGTCCGAAGCGGTCGACGCGCTCGGGATCAGGACCGCGACCGTCGTCCGCCGGCCCAACGCCACGCGAGGGCTCCACGTTCGGAACGCGCTTCGCACCCCGTTTCGGGCGATTACCCTGGCGCAGTACTCGATGGCCAGTGCCCGCGACGTCCTCGAAGACGCTGCCTCGACGCCGGACACGGTCATCGTGTTCGACGGGTTGCATTCCGGTGCGTCCCTTCAGCAATGCGAAGTGATGCCCAGCGCTCCGATGGTCTACCGCGCGCACAACGTCGAAGCCGATCTTTGGTTTCGCGCCGCCACCCAGGCGAAGGGGATCGCCCCGCCCCTCTTGCGTTGGCAAGGGAGGCTCGTCCAACGATTCGAACGGAACCTTTGCCGGGCATCGCGCTTGGTCTTGCCCGTATCTGACACCGACGCCGACCGGTTCCGGGAGCTCGCGCCGACCGCCAATGTTCACACGCTCCCGATTGGGATGAGCCCCAAGGTCCAACGCCCGACACCCGCCGAGGGAGACCAGCTCCTCTTCATCGGACGACTCGACTGGCCCCCCAATCGCGATGGGCTGCGATGGTTTCTCGACAACGTATGGCCGCACGTCGTGCGCCCCTGGAGACTGACCCTCGTCGGATCGGGGGACGGGCGCTGGCTCTCGTCGTACCTCGACGATCCCCGGATTCGTTTTCTCGGTGAAGTCGACTCCGTGACTCCGCACTACCACAAAGCCCTGCTGAGCTTGGTCCCGATCTTCTACGGCAGCGGGACGCGCGTGAAGGCGATAGAAAGCAGCCTATACGCCACCGCGTGCCTTGCGACGGAGTGCGGAGTCGATGGGATAGGGCTCGATCCGACCCAAGACTACTTTCGAGCGGAGTCTGCGGAACAATGGATAGGCGCCCTCAACGACCTCGACGTGAAGGCGGCCCGAGAGCGAGGCCACAACGCGCGCGATCGCGTCACGGCGCGATACGGCGGTCGACGCATCGCCGAGGACTTTCTCCGTGCGGTGGACGCTTCCCTCGAAGGTGAGCTGGGTTAGGTCGCGTCGCTTCGGTACAGCGTTGCGATCGTGTCGAACACGTCGCGATGAAGCCGTTTCTCGTCGCCGAGCGACCTGGCGTACTCGAACCCACGATTCGCCGTGGCGGTTCTGAGTTCGTCGTTGGTCCACGCGGCCACGATGGCTTCGCGGAGCGCGAGGGCGTCGCCCGCCGGCACGACGATCGCTTGCCCGTCTTCCAACAGGCCGTCGGCCACAGGGCCCGAGCTCACGACCACGCACTTGCGCAACGCCATCGCGACGAGACAGACGCCAATCCCGGACGGGGTGATGTTCATTTCGAGAATCGGCAGCACGACCACCCGCGCGCGCGCCAGCTGCGGGATGAAATCCTTGGCTTGTATCGCGTCTCGGACGAAGACCACGTGATCGGGCCAGCCCACGTCGGTGAGGGCGGAACCGTGCTTTAACAACACTTCTTGATGGGGTGCCACGATTCGTACCGGCATCGACAGGCCCTCGATGGCCTTGCGGAACGTGGTGAAGTCGCGGCGGGTCTGCCCCGCGACGACGATATACCCTTCGTCTGTCGATGGGGTGCGTGCGATGATCTCCGGGTCGTTAACCTTGAAGGGTACGTATCGAAACCGTGATGCGGGCAGTCCGTAGATCTTTCGTATCCCCTCGGTGTGTCGCGCGTAGCTGAGAAAGAGATCCACCTTCGAGAGCAGCTGCTTTCGAACCATCGCAGCAAGCCGTTCTTTGAGCGTCGTCGGAACGAACAGAATCATGTCGGCCACGACCAGCCTTCGCTTCCGATTCGGACGAAGCATTTTCAGCAGGGATAGGAGCCAGACCTTTCGAGAGAGGCCGTTGTAGAGGAAGCAGCGCTCTTCGTTGGCGTTCGACAGGTAGGCTTTCGCGACGTCACGGTACGTCGCACCAAGATGCGACACGTGCTCCACGTTGGGCGGGAGCTCGATCCGGTCTACGCCGGGGAAGGTCGAGAACACCGTGATTGTTTCCTCCTGCGATCGCATCGACGTGTCTTCTACAAGAGATACCGTTAGGTGTCGCGCGCGCGGCGGCAAGTCGCAGCCACCGAGACCCTTCGTGAGATATGTCACACTGGGTTCGACCGACGGAAGTCGGGTGCGCTGGAGAAATCTGGTCGTGGCGTTTGCCCTGGACAGGCCGAGCGCACTTCCGTCTCAATTGTGATTTCCTCGGTCGCCAATTCATGCTTTAGTTCCATGGCTTGGCGCTGATTACGGGCTGCCGCCGACCTAGTTTGAGGTATTCGATGACGCTTAAGAAAACGATTGCGCTGATTGTGTGTTGCACCTGTTCCCTAGGCTGCGGAGATGGCGCCTCGCGCCCGACCGGCGGCTCCGGCGGAGCAGGCGGGTTCGGTGGGGGTCCCACCGAAGCGGCCAACGTGTACTCACTTCTTTTCGACGGGATGGATGACTTCGGGAGTGCGGGAGACGTCAGCAATACGCTCGGCGAAACCATCGACGCGTTCTCCATCTCACTGTGGTTCAAGGCGGTGGGAACCCCAGACACCGGTTCCATGATGCTTCAGCTCAACCCCGAGTTGGAGACAGGCGCCAACTCGATGCAGTTCAGTTTGTTCTGGGCGAGCGCGGACGAGGTCGGTATCCGGTTGACCCCTGATTTCACGTCGGGTCCGACTGCCGAGGTGAGCACCGAGGTGAGTGATCCGCAAGCGTGGAATCACGTGGTGGTCAGCTTCGATTCAGAGGCTGCCTCAGACAACGTGCGTCTCTATTTGAACGGCGTCGACGTGGGTGCGGGCGATCTGGCGACACCGCTCGACGCGGTCGGCAACATCCAGTTCGGACGGCAGGGTGCCGGAGTCAACCACTACGGCGGCTTCCTGGATGAGGCTGCAATCTGGGGAGACGTGCTGAGCGCCGAAGAAGTCGCGAGCGTGTACAACGCGGGCGAAACTCGGGATGTCACGTCGAACTACGACAACTACACCTCCTCCGGGGATTTGCAGAGCCTCTGGAGAATGGGGGATGAGAACGTCGGAGATGAAGAGAACGTGTCGGATCTGATCAGCGCCAACCACTTCACCGTCGTTGGGGGGGGTACCTTCGAAACGGACATCCCGTAGCGACGCGTACCATGCTCGGTCTGATGCAAAGTGCGACGACGCGAGAGCCGTCAGCCCGACTCGGCGAAGGATGCAGGGTCCTCACGGACATGGAGATTCGACAAGACTCGCTGTGGTCCGCACGGACGAGTCTCCTCAACGAGATCGAGACCCCATCCCTTGGCGCACTGGGTCGCTGGTTGGACAAGAAGCGCCAGGCTCCCAACTCGCTCCTGCAGGCGTTGAAACTGCTTGCTCACCAGGGTGACTACGACGCCGTGGTCACGTCTACCTTGAGGACGGGGCAGATCTTTGGGTTCGCTCGCACGCTTTTCCGCATTCGCAGGCCGGTCCACGTTCACCTCGAGCTCTGGCTCGACGACGAACGAGATTCATTCTGGTGGAAAGCGAAACGCTTCTTCCAGCGCTTGGCGTTTGCCTCCACCGACTTGATGATCACCTCTGCGTCAGGAGAGATCGAGGTGTACAGCGAGCGATTCAACTTGCCGCCCGATCGCTTTCGATTCGTTCCCTTCCATACGAACGTCGTCAGGCCGGGTGCGGTTGGCCGTGAGGGAGGCTACGCGTTCAGCGCAGGCAAGTCGGGGCGCGACTACCCTCTGCTTGCCGAGGCGGCGAAGGACATCGACGTCGAGTTGGTGGTGCTCGGAAACGAGCGGAGCCTGCGGGGCGTCGTGTTTCCGGAGCAAGCCGAGGTCCTCGTCGATCAACCCTACGACCGATACCTCGAGCTACTTCACGGCTGCGACTTCGTCGTCGTGCCCCTCGCAGATTCCGAAATTTCCAGAGGTCACGTGGTGATTCTCGAGGCGATGGCCCTTGGAAAGCCGGTCATCGCGACGAAGACACTCGCCACGGTGGACTACATCGAGTCGGGCGACAACGGCATCCTCGTTCCGCCCGGAGACCCACCTTCCCTTGCTGCCGCGATTCGTCAGTTGAGCGGTGACCCGGAATTGCGCGCGCACCTCAGCAAACGAGGCCTCGAACGGATGCAGCGACACACGTTTCGAAACTACGTCGAGACGATCCTCGCCCACGTCGAGGACACCGTTTCGAGTGCGTGAGGGTCGGCGCCACGCTGACGCTTGCTTGTAACGTCCACAGCCGCCCCCTAGACTGAGGCCACTGATGTCGGAGCGGCGGGACTTGATTCTAGGGGCGGGCCTATCCGGGTTGTCGGCCGCTCATAAGCTCCAGAGCGCCGGCGAAGCGGAGTGGGAAGTCTACGAGCGCGATTCGACGCCAGGCGGTCTTGCGCGCACCAAGGTGGTCGACGGGTATCGGTTCGACTACGGGCCGCACATCCTCTTCACGATCGACGACGAGATACGGGAGCTGATCCAAGACCTCCTCGGCGACAACTTTCACGCACAAGACCGCGAGGCGTACATCTACCATCACGCCCACGATCTCTACACGCGGTTTCCCTTTCAGGCGCACCTGCACGGATTGCCGACCGCGCTGGTCCGTGAGTGCCTGGTCAGCCTCGTGCACGCGGTCGAACGCCAAGCCCGCGGCGAGTTCAAGCCGAAGAACTACGAGGAGTGGATGAAAGGCTTCTTCGGAGACGGGATCGCGGATCGTTTGATGATCCCGTACGCACGCAAGATCTGGACGATCGAACCCGACGAGATGGACTTCGACTGGATCCATCGACGGGTGCCGACGCCAGACATTGAACGAATCATCAACGGGGCGTTGACCAATGAGGTGGCGCAGGTGGGGGCGACGTCACAGTTCTGGTACACGAAGCGTGGCGGAATCGAGCCCCTTCCACGGGCGCTGGCGGCGCGTGTCGATAACCTCCATCTCGGTCGGACTGCCGTCAAGATCGAGCTGCCGGGCAAGCGTGTCGTCTTCGCCGACGGCGAGGTCGTCCCGTTCCGGCGTTTGGTCTACTCGCTGCCGCTACCGTTCCTACCGCGCTTCATCGACAACTTGCCTGCCCCGGTCGAGCGTGCGTGCGCCGATCTCAGGTACCAGGGGATCCATTGTGTGAACTTGGGAATTGACCGTGAAAAGATCTCGGACAAGCACTGGATCTACTACTACGAGGATGCGTTTCCGTTTCACCGGCTCTCGCTTCCCGCCAACTTCAGCCCGGACACGGTCCCACCAGGGAAGAGCTCGATCGCTGCCGAGGTCGCCTTCCATCCCTCTCGCCCGCTCGACCCCGACGTCGCAGTCGAAAAGACGATCGAGGCATTGAGGCTCTCCGGGTTGATCGCCCCCGATGACAACATCGAGCTCGTCCACACCGAAGAGATTCTCCCGGCATACGTCATCTACGACCTCGCGCGCGAGCGAAACGTGAACACGATCCGACAATGGCTGCGCGAGAACGACATCTGGTCCGTAGGTCGATTCGGCGAGTGGCAGTACTTCAACATGGATCATTCGCTTCGCAGCGGCCGCCGCGCCGCCGAAGACATCTTGGCCGACGGCTGACCGGGGCGACTAGGCTTCGAGTCTCTCTCGAATGTTCTCGAGTCCGAGTTCGAACTCTCGTTCGTTCCGCTTGAGGATGAACTTCTCCGCGAACTTGCCAAGTACCGGAACCGGGATCGTGTAATCGACGGTCACGTCGAGCGTCGTCTCTCCTTCACCTTCCTCGAGCACGAACGTCCAGTTGGACTCGCCTCCGGCACCTTTCGCGGCCAGGACCAGTCGCTTGCCGGGTTCGTGCTCTGTGACAACCGTCTCCCCGCTGAAGGGGATGCCCACCATCTTGTACTTCCATCGATGGCGGCGGCCCTTTCCGGTGCCCGACGTGTCGGTGACTTCCGTGAGCCCGACCACCCATTCCGGATTCGTCAACGGGTCGTCGATATACTCGAACACTTGGGTTGCCGGCGCCTGAATGAGAACACTCTTGTGTAGCGTGTGCATAGTCATGCCTCCGTCAAGGTTTGGAGGTTCAGCTACTGCGACGCGAACGCCGGCGACTGCGGGTGAGCCGTTTCCATCCCCAGGCGCGACTACTCTTTCGAGGCTTCCATCACGTCTTTGACGTTGACGAGCGCGAGTTCGAAAGACGCGGCGTTCTGTTTGATCGCGAGACGCTCCGCCAGCCGGCCCAGCACGGGAATCGGAACCGTGTACTCGACCTCGATGTTGAGTACCGTCCCCTCCGCGTGAGGCTCGACCGAATAGTCCCAAAGCGCCGAGATCATGCCGATGACTTGATGCAGGCCACGCTCGTTGGGTACATGCTCGATGACGACGTTCTGCCCGCGAAGCAGAAGCCCCGCCATCTTGTACGTATATTCGTACTGCTGACCGAGACCGTTCCCGACCACGTTCCGAACTTCGACCATGCTAGGAAGCCACGTCGGCAACTCCCGCGGGTCATCGACGTACGCAAATACTGCGTCTGGGGAGGCGCGGATCAGGACGCTGTCTTTCCA
>JBATTM010000698.1:0-7198 GCA_049670545.1 Polyangiales bacterium | reverse complement strand
GATATGTATGCGGGCTCCCCCCGTGCGCTGCGCCGCCCATCGCGAGCGACCCCCTGACCCCATCCGAGCCCAACTGCTGTGCTGCCGATCGCGAGCGACCGGGCGCCGGCGGGCTTGTTGCCGATTGGCGGGTGGGTCGTTAGCATGGGGCGGTCGGTGTGATTGAGCTCGTTCCCAGTTCGTTTGGTACGGTGCTGTGCCTAGGGGCGCATGCTGATGATGTGGAGATCGGATGCGGGGGAACGATCCTGCATTGGGCGAAGCAGAATCCCGAACTCGAGTTTCATTGGGTCGTGTTTGCGGCGCATGGGGATCGACGGGGTGAGGCGGAGCGGAGCGCGCGCGCGTTTCTTGCGCGCAGCAAGAACCCGAGGGTCGAGCTTCACACCTTTCGAGACAGTTTCTTCCCGAGTGATTTCGCTGTGATCAAGCAGGCATTCGAGGACCTCAAGCAAGTGGTATCGCCAGACGTGATTCTCACGCACTACGGGGCAGACAAGCACCAGGATCACCGGGTCGTGTCCGAGCTGACGTGGAACACGTTTCGACACCACCTCATCCTCGAGTACGAAATTCCGAAGTACGACGGGGACCTCGGCCAGCCGAACGCGTTCGTGGCCCTCGACGAGGCGATCTGCGACGAGAAGGTCGATCTGCTTTACGAGCACTTCCCGACACAGGCCGGACGGACGTGGTTCGATCGCGACACCTTCCGCGGCCTGATGCGACTGCGTGGTGTCGAATGTGCGTCACCCAACCGTTTCGCCGAGGCTTTCTACGCGCGCAAACTCAGGCTGCGCTGACCAGCCCCAGACGGCGTGGTGTGGCCCTCGGTTTATGTTACGCTGATCGGCTCCGAGACACGCCCCGGTCCCCGCACTTTGCGGCAGAAGGAGTCACGTGAAGATACCTAGAGAGGCATATGAGGAGGTGCTGAACACCGACCTCGACCACATCGTCACCGAGCTCGACGTCGAGTTCGGAAAACTCGCCGGAAAGACGCTGCTCATCACGGGGGCTGCCGGCTTCCTCGGTTACTACCTCGTGCTCTCGGCGGTGCACTACAACCGCAATGCCGGGGATGGCGACAAGATCCGGATTCTGACGCTCGACAGCTTCTTTCGGGGCAAACCGCGATGGCTCACCGAGCTGGCCGAGGGCAACGAGGTCGAGCTGATCGTCAGTGACCTATCCGAGCCCGTCGAGTTCCCGAAGCTCGACTACATCATTCACGCAGCCGGCATCGCGTCCCCAATGATCTACCGTAAGTATCCGATCGAGTGTATCGACGCCAACATCGACGGGCTTCGGTACCTGCTCGAGCTGGCAGTGCAACAGAAGAAGGACGGGCATCCGATCTCGGGCTTCCTGTTTTACTCGTCGAGCGAGATCTACGGAGACCCCGACCCCGCGCAGATCCCGACGGCCGAGACCTACCGCGGCAATGTATCGTGCACGGGCCCGCGCGCTTGTTACGACGAATCCAAGCGCTTCGGAGAGACCCTGTGCGTCACCTTCACGAAGGTGCACGACCTGCCGGTCACCGTCGCCCGCCCGTTCAACAACTACGGGCCGGGCCTGAAGCTGAACGACGGACGCGTGCTCCCAGATTTCTGCCGCTGCGTCCTACAGGGCGAAGACATCGTCATGTACTCCGACGGAACGCCGACCCGAACGTTCTGCTATTCGGCCGACTCGATCGTGGGTTACTACAAAGTGCTCGTCGTGGGGCGACCTGGCGAGGCGTACAACGTCGGGACCGAGACACCCGAGATCTCCATGCGCGACCTCGCCGACATGACCGTCGCGACGGCCAAGGAGTTGTTCGGCTATGAAGGCAAGGTCGTGAGGCAGGCGAACGAAGAAGACGAATACCTCGTCGACAATCCGAACCGTCGATGCCCGGACATCACGAAGGCCAAGACAGAGCTCGGGTATCGTCCCGCCTATGATCTCGACAACGGCGTTCGCCGCACAATCATCTGGTACGCGCACAACATGGACCCGGCCGGCATATGAAGGTCGCAGTCATCGGGACGGGGTACGTCGGCCTCGTCAGCGGGGCGTGTCTGGCCGACAAGGGGCACCAGGTGACCTGCGTCGACTCGCGCGAAGAGGTGGTCGAGGCGCTCCGTGGGGGGCATTGCCCGATCCATGAAGAGGGATTGCCCGAGATCCTCGAACGCAACAATGGCAAGACCCTCAACTTCACGACCGATCTCGCGGGGGCCGTGTCGGCGAGTCAGTTGACGCTGATCGCAGTCGGCACCCCGACCCACGACGGTGAGATCGATCTCTCCCAAGTGCGCACGGCCTCACGTCAGATCGGGCAAGCGCTCTGCAACGCAACCAATCGGCACACCGTGATTCTCAAGAGCACGTGTGTGCCCGGCACCACGCGAGACGTCGTTGCGGACATCATCAAGACAGAATCCGGCAAGACTGAAGGTCCCGAAGTGGGATTCGGTGCCAACCCCGAGTTCTTGACGGAGGGGCAAGCCGTTCCAGATTTCATGGACCCAGACCGTTTGGTCTTCGGCGCGGACACACCCGAGGTGCTCGACGACCTTCGCGAGCTCTATGCTGCGTTTCCCGACGCACCGCGCGTCGAAACCAACACCGCAACCGCGGAAATGATCAAGTACTCATCGAACGTGTTGTTGGCGACCCTGATCTCCTTTAGCAACGAGATTGGGAACGTCGCCGCGGCCGTGGGCAACATCGACGGCGGGCAGGTGATGGCCGGAATGCATCTGTCGCAGTACCTGACCAGGATGACGCCGCGGTACGGCAGGTCGACTGCACAAATCAGTGGGTTCCTTCAGCCGGGCTGCGGCTATGGCGGGAGCTGCCTCCCGAAAGACTTGGCGGCGTTGGTCAAGTTCGCCGAGCGCCGCGGGGTCGACCCTGTCTTGCTGCGGTCGGTTGGCGAGGTCAACCGCGGGCAACCGAAGGTCGTGCTCGACTTGTTGCGGCAGGAA
The DNA here is from genome assembly GCA_049670545.1 of Polyangiales bacterium. Classification (GTDB taxonomy): domain Bacteria; phylum Myxococcota_A; class Polyangia; order Polyangiales; family Houyiibacteriaceae; genus SG8-38. The sequence goes on along the minus strand of JBATTM010000698.1, from coordinate 4,217 downwards.
CTGGGCGATCTCGAAGGGAAGACCGTCGGAATCCTCGGATTGGCTTTCAAGCCGGATACGAGTGACACGCGACAAACGCCGGCAGTGCCGGTAATGGTGGAGCTCACCAACGCGGGCTGTACGGTCGTCGCGTACGACCCGGTGGTCAAGAACGACCCGTCGGTCTCGAGCGCCGCCACGTTCGAGACTGTCGAGTCAGTCGAGGTGCTCCTCGAGCGCTCGGATGCGGTGGTGTTGATCACGAAGTGGGGAGAGTTCGCAGACCTCCCGAGTCGCATTCGCGCGATGTCGGATCCCCCGGTGGTGGTCGACGGGCGCCAGTTTTACGACCCCGCCGACTTTACATCGAAGTATGTGGCGGTCGGCAGCGGCCGTATCAGCTAGACCGTATCGAGGTACGCTCTAGGCGGCCGGGCTACTCGCCGCGCGCCCAGACTTCCCATGGTCGGTCGCCGTTCGCATCCATCTGGTCGAACGCCACCTTGTCTTTGAAGGTGTCCATCGCCTTCCAGAAGCCCCCGTACTTGAAGGTGAAGAGCTTCTTCTCCGAAAGCAGCCGTTGAAACGGTTCCTCAACCAGCTCTTCCCCAGGGCGCATGTAGTCGAAGACTTCGCGACGAAGAATCATGTATCCGCCATTGATCCAGACATCGGTGCCTGCCATCGACCGGATCTGGGTGACGAATCCGTCGTCACCGGCATAGACCGTGTGAAAGCTCTGCTGCGCGGGCTGCACGGCGGTGAAACCCGCAATCGCGCCCGACGCCTTGAACTGTTCGATCTGCGCGTTGAGCGGCACGTCCGACAAGCCGTCACCATAGTTCGCCAGAAACATCTCGTCGGAGCCGATGTAGTCTCGTATCGCCATGAGGCGACCGCCGATATTCGTGTTCAGCCCCGTGTCGACGAGATGAATCTTCCAGTCGTCAATGTCGCTCTTCTCCGGCGTGCGCCGGCCGCCGGGCGCGATGGTCACGTTCCCCGATACGTGTGGATTGTACTCGAGGAAGTACTGCTTGATGAGGTCGGCGCGGTACCCGAGGCACAAGATGAATTCCTTGTGCCCGTAGTGCGCGTAGTACTTCATCAGATGCCAAAGGATGGGGCGGTACCCGATGTCGACGAGCGGCTTCGGAATCGTGTCCGAGTGCTCGCGCAGTCTCGTACCGAAACCACCGCAGAATATGACTACCTTCATCTCTTGGGCTCCCTCCGTTGAGGATAACAGAGCCAATGGCGCCTGGTTAACGCGTCCCGATTTCGTCGGCGACGTCGTCGAGGATCCGCCCGAGGGCTGCCCCGGCGGCCTCATCGGTGTACGTGCGTTTGGCGAATTCGTAGGCGTTGCCCGCGATACGGCTGCGAAGCTCGGCGTCGTCCCAGAGCCGCTTGATCGCGGCGGCCAACTCGTCCACGGAACCGGGGGTCACCAGGAACCCGTTTTCGCCATCGACTACGTAGTCCGCGGCGCCATTGCATCGACTGACGATCATCGGACGCTTCGTCCACATCGTCCCGGCGATCGTGACCTGCCCGGCCCCCGTGATCGCATCGGACTCGATCATGGGAACGACGTGAACCCTGGCCAACTGGGCGTACCGGTTGCAATCCGCCCGAGTGACGCCGAACGGGGCTTCGACGTTGGAGGGGACATCGATGCCGTCGAGGGCACGCGGGCCCGACAGGATGACCGCGCGGAGCCCGAGCCGCTGAATCGCCTCGATGAAAGTCGGGAAGTCGCGATGCGCCGATCCCTGAAGCAGCACGAACGGCTCTTTGGTGTCTTCTTCGAACTCGAGGGGCAACTCGGGCGTCTGGATCGGAACGAACTCGAAGCGCTCTCGAGGGAGCCCGAGCCACTCAGCGTACATGTCGCACTCTCGATGCGTGTGTGAGACGAAACGATTCACGTCACGGAGCGCGAAGCGGGAGAGCGTTTGGCGGAGACCTGGGTAGCATTCCGCAGTGTTGAACAGCCATGAGATGACGGCGACGTCCCTCTTGGGTGACAACCGTTGCCGAAGGCCGATCACCGAAGGGAGCTGCGGGAACACCGTGATGATGCCGTCCTGTGCTACCGACAGCGCGTCCGTCGCGTGGTTCCAATAGTCACGCCACTCCTCACCGGAACTCACTGGCGAAGCGCGATCGTGCCAGCTCATCATGGCCTTACGGCGCGGTACGACCTGAAACTGGTGACGATCACCCGGAACGAACGGGGTGATCCAGCGGGAGTACTCCTCCTCGAGGGTGTGGATGAAGGGTGCCGCGACAGTCCAATGCATCCCTTATTGAGTAATAAACTATCTGGGGGCCTTCAACTCCTTCGGAAAAAGCCAGAGCGTCTCTCATGAATAGCTCGGTCAGCGTTGGGGCGGGATGGCACCGTCTGCGCCCATCTCGCACCATCGCGCTCCCAAACCCTCGGTCGCATTCATGAGACACGCTCTAGTCCCCGACGGGGTCGAACTTGAACTTTTGGCCACCACCCGCCGCCTCTGCCATCGCACCTTTGAGCGGAAGAACCATGATGGCCACGCCGTCTTTGTACTTCGAAGCTGCCGCTGCGCCCTTCTTGCCGCCGATGGCAGTCGCCACTGCGCTTCCCTCGAAACGACTCTCTTTGAAGCGCGCGAGGGCCTTCTTGTTCTTGAAAAGGATGACCTCCGCGAATGTCTGCCCGCCAACCTGCGCTCCGACCGTCGTTTGGGTCATCTTGGTGTGTCCGATGAGCTTCCCCTCTCGGTAGACCTCTCCTTCGCCGTGCGATGCACCGACGATGAAACCACCCTTGCCGACCTCGGGGAAGATCGCATAGGCGTATGCCTTCTCGAGCGAGGCATTGAAACTCGGATCTTTGGCCTGCCAATCCTTTTTGATCTGCACGACCTGCTCGTGAAGAACGTCCTTGTTCTTCTTGGCCGAAGCCATGCTGACTCCGAGCACGAGTACGGGAAGGATCAGTGCTAGGCGGACGAGGTTGCGCATGGAGTGTCCTTTCGTGCTTCGAGGCAACGCACGATCAAAGCAACATGTTGATGGGGGCTTCTACGATCGACTTGAAGGCGGCCATGTATCGGGCGCCCACGGCACCGTCGACGACCCGGTGATCGCAACTCATCGTAAACCGCATGCGGCGCCCGATCACGATGGCGCCGCCCGCAACGACGGGCTCTTCACGGATGGTACCGACCGCAAGGATCGCGGCCTCCGGCGGATTGATGACGGCCGAGAACTCTTCGATCCCGAACATGCCGAGATTCGAGATCGAGAAGGTGCCGTTGGTCATCTCCTCGAGGCTGAGCTTCCGGTCGCGCGCGCGCGCGGCGAGCTCTTTGATCTCGGCCCCGATTTGCGCGATGCCCTTTCGGTCTGCGTCGCGAATCACAGGGGTCATCAAGCCCTCATCGACGGAAACCGCGACGGAGATATCGACAACCTGATGGTAGTGGATTTCTTTGCCCACCCAAGACGCGTTGACTTCGGGCACCCGCCGGAGGGCGACGGCGGCGGCCTTGATGATGAGGTCGTTGAGGGAGACCTTTTTTCCATCCGCCTCGAGCACCGCGTTCATCGCTTTGCGCGCATCGGAAAGCGGCCCGATATCGGTGTCGATGGTTAGATAGTAGTGCGGAACGGTCTGTTTGGATTCGGTGAGGCGCCGCGCAATGGTTCGACGCATCGAACTCGCCTGCGTCACGCGAGGTGGCAGACGCTCGCCGGTCGACGACATGCCCGATGGCGAAGGCGGGCCTTCATAGGAGTCGAGGTCGCGCTTCACGATCCGTCCGTGTGGCCCAGAGCCTGGAACCAACGCCAAATCGATGTCTCGTTGTCGCGCCAGACGGCGAACCAGCGGGGACGAGATCACACGGCCCGAGACTTGGGAAGCGGGGGCTGCGGAGGCCGATGCCGGGTCGGTGGCTGCAGTCTCAGGCTCAGCATCGCCCCTAGAGTCAGCGTCCGGCTCAGGGTCGGCGCTGGGTGCAGCAGACGGCTTCGCGCTTGCGCCCGCCTCGACCTCCGCGAGGAGATCGGAAATGTCTTCACCCTCTTTGCCGATGATCGCAACCGGCACCTCGGCCTCGAGCGTCACTCCCTCTTCCACGAGAATCTTGAGCAGCACGCCCTTGTCGAAGGAACGAAACTCCATCGTGGCTTTGTCGGTCTCGACCTCCGCGAGTAGGTCGTCGACGTCGACCGCATCGCCTTCCTTC
>JBATTM010000697.1:0-3186 GCA_049670545.1 Polyangiales bacterium | reverse complement strand
CTCTGCCCCTCGGTGGCGGACACCTCGAGCTCGCCTCCGAGCTCTTCGGCGATGCGCTTCGAAATCGCGAGTCCTACGCCGGCCCCCTGCAACCGCCCCCCGACGCCGAACGGCTTGAAGACATTGTCGGCTTGCTCGCCTTCGATCTGCGGGCCGTTGTCCGACACGTCGAGAACGGCTTTGCCGTCGAGCACCGCGGTCGTGATTCGCACGATCCCTTGACCTTCGGCCCGGCTGGCAGCGCGTTGAATCGCGTTGGCGAGCAGGTTGAGTGCGATTTGGATGACGTTCGTACGAGTCGCCAGCACCTTGGGTTCGATCCCCGTGGCAACCTCAATCAATGCGCGACCCCGAAGACCGCTGCTCTCCGCTTTGCGAAGCGCCACGCGGACGGCATCGGCCAGATCCACGATCTCGGCTTCCACTTCTTCTGGCGCCTTCGCCATTTCCTCCGTGAGTTCCAAGATGCGCTTCACGCCGTCGCGTGCATCGGTCACCGCAGAGTCGACCTGCGCGAGCACACCCCGGGCCCGGGTGATGTCCGGGGAATCTTCCTCGAGCGCGGAGGCTGCTGCACCGACTGAGGTTTCGATGACCGTCAGGTTGTTTCGGATCCAGCCCACCGGGTTTCGGAGCTCTTCCGCGAGCCCGCTAGCCACGACGCTCAACGAATACGCTCGCTCGGTCTCGAGCAGACGCTGCTCGAGCTCTTTGACGCGGGAGTTGAGATTGTACAGGTCGATCGCGTCGCGAAGCTCGGCCCGAAGCACCTCGGGCTCCCACGGCTTGCGCATGTAGCGCCGCACATGACCGCGGTTGATGGCATCCTCTGCCGCCTGCAGATCGGAGTACGCCGTGATGAGAAGTCGAATCGTCTCTGGGTATTCGTTCTCGACGCGTTCGAGAAGCTCGATCCCGGTCATGCCTGGCATGCGCTGGTCGGTGAGCACCACGCCGATCTCGTGCTCCCTCATCAACGCGAGGCCATCGACGGCGCTCGACGCGGTCAGTACCGGAAATTCATCCCCACAGACCGCCTCGAAGACCACCAGATTTGGCTCTTCGTCGTCCACGAATAGTACGTGTGCTGTCATGCCGCCTGCTCCATTGCCGGGATCTCCATGACGAAGCGAGCCCCCCCACCCGGCCTAGGCTCATATCTTAGCTCACCCCCGCGCTCCTGCGCGATTCTTCGGCTCAAATGCAGGCCGAGGCCCGTCCCTTCGCCTTCCGCCCTCGTTGTAAAGAACGGGTCGAAGATTCGATGGGCCATATCGGCAGGCACGCCGGGGCCATCGTCGGCCACGGTCACCGAGATCACGCGATCTCGCTCCTTGAGCTCAATCCAGATATTCCCAGCTCCCGACTTGACCGCGTTGTCGACGAGATTCAGCAGCACCTGATTGAACGCGCGTGCAGGTACGAACACGTCGCCCGTCACTTCGTAGTCCTCGTGTACCTGGACTTGCCGCATCTTGTGATTGAGCAAGTTCAGCGTCGACTCGACAGCGACACGAACGTTGCAGGGAGCCAGGTCGGTTCCGTCGGCGGGTCGAGTATGTGCGCCGAGCGCGGAGACGATGCCGTCGATGCGATCGATTCCATCGACAATGACTCCGAGGAGCTTCTCGCTCGGCACGCGTTGGGAGCCACCATGCTGCAGCACTTTGGCCGCATTGACCACGGCGTTGAGGGGGTTCTTCACCTCGTGCGCCAGGCCAGCGGCGAGCGTTCCCGCAGACGCGAGCCGCGCCTGATCAGCGAGTTGGAGTGACAGCCCGCGCATCTTCAAGTGCGCCCGGATGCGTGCGAGCAACACCTTCGTGTGAAAGGGCTTCGCGACGAAGTCGTCGGCTCCCGCGTCGTACCCTTCGAGCGCCGCTTCACTCTCGCCACGCGCGGTCAGCAGAATCACCGGGATGTGGTGGAGGGACATCTCTCCCTTGATCGCGCGGCACAGGTCGAGACCACTGGTCCCCGGCATCATGACGTCGGTGAGCACCAGGTCGGGCCGCCGTTTTGCCAAAAGCTCCATCGCCTCGGCGCCATCCTTCGCAGCATCCACGTGATAGCTCTCGGACAGCACGCCCACGATGAAACCCCGCAAATCATCCTCGTCTTCGGCGACCAGAATGCGGGGAACGCGCCCCCGGTCGAGCAGGACTCGCTCGGCGGGCCGCTGACTCGGACGAATCTCTGAAATCGCTTCTTCGAGTGGCCGGGTGTGGTCCTCGGCGACCCGATCCTCGATGCGGCGCCCGGGGTGCCGATCGGCGCTGATGTTTCGTCGCTCGAGCACTTCGGTATGGAAGTGCTCTTTCCCGCTCTTCAAGAAGAGCGTGAAGGTCGAACCCTCACCAATCCTGCTCTCCACCGTGAGCGAACCGCCGTGCAGCTGCGCCAACTCGCGCGCAAGCGAAAGGCCGATGCCCACGCCGCCCTGACGCCGGCGTTCGGAAGCCTCGGTTTGGTGGAACCGTTCGAAGATCCGGTCTTGTTCCTCGCGTGAGATACCCGGCCCGGTGTCGGCGACCTCGATCGAAGCGCCTGCGGCGTTGTGAAACACCCGAACCTCGATCTTCCCACCACTCGGCGTGAACTTCATCGCGTTCCCGACGAGGTTCGTCAAGATGATCTCGATCCGATGTGGATCGCCAAACATTTCAGCCGGATCGCCATGGGACGCGAACGAGAGATCAACTCCCTTCGCACGCGCCGCCGGAACCGCATTTCCAGTCACCCGCTCACTGAGCTGGCTCATGTCCACCTGCATGACCCGAAGCCTCAACCCACCCGCTTCGAGACGCGCCAAGTCGAGCAGATCGTCAATCATCCGAAGCAACCGCGTCGCATTCCGCCGCACGACCTTCAACGCATCACGCTCCGCCCCCGGGTCCATAGACTCCAGCAACTGATCAACCGGCGACAAGATCAACGTCAGCGGCGTCCGAAGCTCATGCGACACATTCGCAAAAAACTCAGACTTGAGCCGATCTACTTCTTGGGCGCGCTCGAGGGCGGCTGAGAGTTCTTCCGAGGTATCCGCCAGGGCCTTCCGAGCTTCGAACGAAGCGTATGCAAACCCGTACTTGTACCATGCGATCAGGGCGACCCCAGCCCCGCCTGTTGTCAGTGCGAATAGAACTGCGACTTGAGCTCCGTTCGGAAGCTGAGCGGCGAACACCC
>JBATTM010000696.1:0-6239 GCA_049670545.1 Polyangiales bacterium | reverse complement strand
GTCGAGTTCTCGACTGCATTCTGTGACGCCCCATCCGCCTGGCGCACACGTGACCCCATCTCGATCGCCGACACCGGTGGCGCGCTGCCCGCGGCACGATTCGGCGCAGGCCCCACGATCGCGCTCGGCGACGGCGAGCTTCGGATGGCGTACGACCTCGACGGAGACATCTACTGGGGAAGCGCGCCCAGCATTGGGGTCGTCGAGTTGTTGGATCCCGCACCCGCGCTCAGCCCGACGTTTGCGCATGAGGCGCTCGGTATCGGCGACCCCGAACTCGTGTTCGACGGAACGGGGTGGCATCTGTTTTACACGGCACGGGATGCCAGCGGCAACGGAAGCATCGGCCACGCGGTCGCGAGCACGACCGACGTCGCGTTCACCGCAGACACCCTGCCAACCCTCACCGGGGGGCCTGGCGTGCGCTCACTCGACGCACCGACCGTGTACATGCGTGACGGGCTCTGGGTGCTGATCGCCCGCGCAACCCTCGACAGCGGCGCGACCGAGCTTCGCGCGTACTACACGAGCGAAGTTGGAACTTCTTGGGCTCGCATCGTCGACGGCGCGCTCGAGGCCACGACGCGGGTCGAGGGCGCGGGCACGGAGATCACGGGCCCAAGCTTGATCGTGCACAACAGCGGCTACCAGCTCTACTACGGACGACGCACCGGCACCCGCTGGGCAGTCGAGGTGATCGCCTCCGACGAACTTTTGCTGTGGCGCGCGATCGGCGAAGCGCTCGGTCCGATCGACGACGACGAACGCTTCGACGCGCGTGGCGGCCGGGCACCAGATGCGATCTCCCTCACCGATCGCGTCGAGCTGGTCTACCGCGGCCACGACGGGGTTTCGTTCGAGCTCGGCTGGGCCGTGCGCGATGCGCCGTCCGATACTGCACCAGCCTTTTGACAGGACGCGCCCGGGCGCCGATGTTGTGGAGATGAGTTCCGTCGAAACGGAGCCCCCTCCCCCACCTCCGAGCCCGAAAGGCCGCCGACGAAGTGCGCTCTTCATCGGGGCGTTCGTCGCGTTGCAGTTCCTCGTGCCGCTCACGTACCTGACACGTGACGACCCGACCGACGAACGCTTCACGTGGCGACTCTCAAGCGATACTGCGACCCCTTCCTGCGAGGCCAGCGCCGAAGCGGAGTCGTTCGATGGAACCAAGCGCCCGGTGGCGATCGAGACACTGGTGCACGACGACTGGATCCGCCACGTGGAGCGCGACCGAAAGACGGTCATCGACGCGTTCCTGCGCAAACAATGCGAATCGGCAAACGTGATCGAAGTCACGCTGACCAATCGATGTGGCGACGCAGGTGATGTTCGCGAGTACAGCCTGCGATGCGGCGGCGAGCGCACGCACGAGACCCCACGGACTGCCGCACGATGAACGCCCTCGCACGCTATTGGTTCGGCGACGTCGCGCTCGCGCGACCGTATCTCGTCACTCGATTCATTCTCGCGACTCTCGCGTTCGACGTATGGCTGAACATGGTGCCGAACGGCGCCAAGTACGGAGTCGGCAACTTCAATGTGCCGCACTTTCCCCTGTTCGGGGATTTCGTGCCGGGCTCCGCGTTCTACCTCGGCGTGCTTGCCTTCACCGGCGTGCTCGCGCTGAGCCAGGCGCTCTACCGCCCTCACCGCATTGCGCTCGCGTTCGTGGCCGCGGGGTACACGATCGGCTGGTCGTGCAGCCTGCTCGACTCGGTGCCCTACCACTACCTGCTTTCGCTGTACCTGGCGTGCCTGGTGTTCTTTCCGATGTTGAGCGCCCGTGCCGCGTTCTCGCGGTCGGCGCTGGCACCCATCGGCGGAGCGTGGGCATACGTGCTGTTGTGCGTCACGACGGCGATCGTCTACTTCTACGTCGCAGCCTGGGGGGCGGCCGACGGAGCGCCGTACTGGCTCCCGATGGTGTGTAGCGGTGCCTACCTGGTGGCGTCGATGCAAGACCGGAGTGACAACGCCGCGGTCCGCACCGCGATGCCCTTGCTGATCGCAGCACCGATCGCGTTCCACGTTTCCACGCCGATCGACATGTGGTTCGCGGTCTACATGCTCGGCATCGCCGCGTTCGTCTTCGCGCCGACGCGCTGGGTCCATGTCGTAGGCCGCACGCTCACGTTCCCCGCGCGCCACTGGCTGCAAGACCCCACGGTGGGCGGCGTCGACGAACGCGCCGCGAAGGTATTCTACGGGTCGCTGGTCGGGCTCGTCGTCGCGCCGATCACGAGCATGTTGGTCGATCTCCCGGGTGTGAAGACCGGGTGCGCGCTGACCGCGATCGCAATGCTTCTCGTGATGGGCCGCCAGCTCTACCTGACGCCCCGGTACCGACCGCTTTGGCGGGTGGCGAGCTTGTTTGGCGCGTGCCTCGCCCTGTGGCTGACGGTCAGCACGAGCAGCGCACGTTTCGACTACTACCGGGATGGCGCCCTCGATGCCGAACGGCGGGGTGACCACGAAGCGGCGGCTGCATTGCGCGAAAAGGCCGAGCGCTACGAGCGTTGAGCCGATTCCCAACCAATCCGATCAAGAACGAGGCTTTCGACTCGCGTGCTGCTACCCTCCGGCCCCATGACGGTTGACGGCTGGATCACGATTGGTGTGATCGTCGGGATGGTGGTCGTCATGGCCGCGAACCTGGCCGGGCCGGATCTCGTCTTGATCGGCGGTGTCACCGTCTTGCTCTTGCTTGGGATCCTCGACCCCGCCGATGCCTTCATCGGAATGTCGAACCCGGCCGTCATCACAATCGCGGCACTGTTCGTCGTGGCCGCGGGTGTGAAAGAAACGGGGGGGCTCGACCTCACCGCAAGGCTCGTCCTCGGGCGGCCACGCTTGCTCGCCGGGGGCCAGCTTCGAATGATGGCTCCGGTCGCCGCGCTGTCGGCGTTCTTGAACAACACGCCGGTCGTGGCGCTGTTCGTCCCACTGGTCACATCGTGGGCCCGCCGGTTCCAGTTCAGTGTCTCGCTGATGTTGATGCCGTTGTCGTATGCGGCGATTCTCGGAGGCACGTGCACGCTGATCGGCACGAGCACGAACCTCGTCGTGGCGGGCTTGGCCGAGGCGCGTGATCCGACCATTCACTTTCCCATCTTCGAAATTGCGCAGTTCGGGATTCCCGCGCTTGGGATCGGAATGGCGTTCATCGTCATCGCGTCTCAATGGCTTCTCAAGGACCGTCAGGGCGCGCTTCAAGAGCTCGGGAAAGCACGCGAGTACACGATCGCCATGCGCGTCGAGCGGGGGTCCCCCGTGATCGGGCAGAGCATCGAGGACGCCGGCCTCCGGTCATTGCGCGGCGTCTACCTCTACGAGATCGAGCGCCAGGGCCAAGTGCTGGCGGCAGTGCCCCCTTCGACGGTGCTTCGTGAGGGAGACCGCTTGCACTTCACGGGCGTGGTCGACTCGGTGGTCGACCTTCGCAAGCAGCGCATCGTTCCGGACACCGATCAGGTACACAAGATCACCGCCCGTCGCGACCGAAGCCTGGTCGAGGCCGTCATCGGCGCGCACTCTTCACTCATCGGACAGACGATCCGTCAGAGCCGATTTCGTACGATTTACGACGCCGCGATCCTCGCCGTCCACCGGCAGGGTGTGCGCGTCACCGAAACGAAGGTCGGCGATATTCGAATGCAGGCGGGCGACGTCTTGTTGATCGAGTCCGACGCCAATTTTTCTCAGGAGCGACAACGCGACCCGAACTTCGCCCTCATCGCCGAGGTCGAAGACAGCACACCACCGCGACATGACCGCGCTTGGCTCGCAGCGGTGGTCTTGTCCCTGATGGTGCTCGTCAGCGCCACCGGGACGCTCGAACTGATGACCGCCGCACTCAGCGCCGCCGCGTTGATGTTGATCACACGGTGCCTCACCGGCGAGCAGGCGCGGCGCGCACTCGATTGGTCCGTCCTGCTGGCGATCGCCGCGGCATTCGGAATCGCGGCCGCAATCGATGGAAGCGGCGCCGGAAGCGTGATCGCGGCCACCTTGATCGACGTCGCGGAGCCGTTCGGCCGCGTGGGGCTTCTCGTCGCGCTCTACACGATCACCGCGGTCCTTGCCGGCGTGGTCACGACCAAAGCCTCGGCGGCGCTGATGTTCCCGATCGCGGCGTCCGCAGCCGAGGCACAAGGGATCGGGCTCTTGCCGATCAGCTACATGGTCATGATCGCCGCATCGACGGCGTTCTCGACGCCGATCGGGTACCAGACCAACCTGATGGTCTACGGCCCGGGCGGCTACAAATACAGCGACTTCCTGCGCCTCGGCTTGCCATTGCAAGCACTGGTGGGCATCAGTACCGTCACGATCCTCTCCCTGTTTTGGTTGTGACCCTTGCCTCGCTTCCCCAACATCTCTCGATACGCAGACGGGGTCTCGCACCGCGTCTACAGTTCGCTCGCGACGCGCGCACAAGAGAAGAATGATGTCGTCTTTCCGCTTCACGTCGGGGACACCTATCGCGACCCGATCGAGTCTGCGCGCGCCGAGCATCAACGAAGCGCGGAGCACTCGGGTCTCCACAAGTACGCACCCGTACAGGGCGAGCCCGCGCTTCTCGACGCGATCCTGACGTTCGTGGCTAGGCGCCATGGGGTCTCTCTCGAGCGCGAGTCCGTGCAAGTGATGGCCGGCGCGACTGCGGGGCTCAACATCGTCACCCAAGTCTTGCTCGAGCCTGGCGACGAAGTGCTGATGCCGTCTCCGTTCTGGCCCTTGAGTCGTGGGATCGTCGCCACCAAAGGCGCTCGCGCAGTGCAGATTCCGTTCTACACGAAGCTCGACGACCCTGGCTTCGATGCGGAGTCCGTCCTCGAATCGAAGATCACCGACCGCACCGTCGCGATCTACCTCAACACACCCAACAACCCGACGGGGCGCATCGTCCCCGAGCCCGTGCTCGACGCCATGCTCCGCGTCGCCGCGCGCCACGATTTATGGGTGCTTTGCGACGAAGCGTACGAAGAGATCTACTTCGACGACGCCCCGCCCATCACGGCGTGGAAGCACCCGGCCATCCGCGAACGGGCGATCGCGTTCCACACCCTCTCGAAGACCTACGGGTTCGCAGGGGCGCGCGTCGGGTTCACCCATGGGCCCGCCTCGGTGATGACCGCGGTCCGCGGGATGCAAACCTTCCAGACGTACTGCGCACCACGGCCGATGCAGTTCGGCGCGATTCATGCGCTTGCCGAGGGCCAGGCGTGGGTCGAGGAGAGCCGTCGCGCGTACCACGCGGCAGCCAAGAAGGCCGCCGCTGCGCTTCACATGCCCGTACCGCAGGGCGGGACGTTTCTGTTCAAAGACGTCAGTGCACTCGTCGCCAGCGCCGACGATTGCGTGCCACTGCTCGAAGCGTGCGCCGACGTCGGTGTCTTGCTGACCCCAGGGCGCGCGTGCGGACAAGACTACGCGAAGTGGATCCGGCTTTGCTTCACGGCCGTGCCTCCGGCTCAGCTCGACCTGGCACTCGCGAGGGTGGCTCCTCTGTTCGAAGAATCCGCTTCGCGAACCAACCGTCGATAGAGGTCGAGCCAGGCCCGGTGAGCGCGAGGCATGCGAACACGGCGGCGTAAAGCAGCGGCAGCTCTTTGTCGATCCACGGATCGGTGAAGTGGTGCACGAACGCAGCCACCATCATGGCGATGAAAAGTGCCGTTGCAGCGAACCGGCCGAACAACCCGATCAAGAGCAGCACCGAACACCCCACCTCGGCGAACACGATGAGCATGGCGCTCATCTCGGTGCCGACGTTGAGGGGGTCAGGGAAGCTCCGGACGAGATCGTCGTATTCGAGCGCCTTCGGAACGCCGTGGCTCAGCATCATGATCGCGACCGCGATTCGAAGGAGAAAGATGCCGTTGTCCGCGAGCTTCTGGCGCATTCGGGGCATCATACTGAAAGGACGTTGCCTACGCATGGCGATTGTGTGGGGGGCGGCGAAACCGGTCGCTACACTGATCGGGTGGGGGTGGGTCCAGCATGTGTGGCAATGCCACTCGAGGAATATGAAGCGAGTCCGGGGCTCGGCGTGCAGCTCTGCCCGCATTGTCGGGGGCTGTTCGTTCGGCGCACCGCGATGCGGCAGTTCCTCGGGGGCGGCTCGCTGACCCAGAGCACCGAAGCGGCCCCATTGATGCTCGGCGCCGAGGAAGGCCTCCGATGCCCGGACTGTGTCGACCTCGCGATGCAGCCGCTCTCGCTAAAGGCGCCGCAGG
>JBATTM010000695.1:0-6516 GCA_049670545.1 Polyangiales bacterium | reverse complement strand
GAATGACCCTGCGGTGCGCGCCGGTCTGGCCGCAGAGGGCATCTCGATTCCAGACGACACATGGTTTCTTGGTGCGCTCCACGACACCACCACCGATGAGATCACCATCTTCGACCGCGATGCCGTTCCTGCGTCGCAACAGGATGTTCTCGTGCTCCTCGACGGCGCACTCCGCGAAGCTGCCGCGCTCGCACGCAACGAGCGGGCGAAGCTTCTGCATCTCTCAGACTCGGGTGACGTCCATGCGGCGATCGAGCGGCGTACGAGAGATTGGTCCCAAGTGCGCCCCGAATGGGGACTTGCCGGCAATGCCGCGTTCATCGCTGCGCCCCGCGCGCGAACCCGCGGTATCGACCTCAGCGGTCGTGCCTTCCTTCACGACTACACGTGGCAAGACGACGACGGTTGGTCGGTCCTCGAGTCCATCCTGACGGCCCCGATGGTCGTTGCGAGCTGGATCAACCTCCAGTACTACGGCTCCGCCGTCAATCCGGAAGCTTTCGGGTCTGGGAACAAGGTGTTGCACAACGTAGTCGGCACCCTGGGCGTACTCGAAGGCAACGGCGGTGACCTCCGGGTCGGTCTCCCCTGGCAATCGCTTCATGACGGGACGACGTACATCCACGAGCCCATGAAGTTGAGCGTCGTCGTGGAAGCACCCATCGAACCGATCGACACCCTCATCGCCAAGCACGAGAGCGTGCGTGACTTGGTCGAAAACGGGTGGCTTCACCTCGTCGCCATCGACGAGTCGGGCGGCGCCTCTCGCTACCTCGGGCACGGCGCTTGGGAGAGGGTTGCACAGGGATGAGCATTCCGGTTCGGTACGCGCTCGACGATCTTCAGCAGCTCGAAGCAGAGGCGGTCTTCGTGATTCGTGAGACGGCGGCGCAGTTCGACAACCCGGCTCTCTTGTTCTCCGGCGGCAAGGACTCGATCGTGATGGCGCATGTCGCACGGAAGGCGTTTTCGCCTGGGCCCCTGCCGTTTCCATTGTTGCACGTCGATACGGGGCACAATTTTCGGGAGACGATCGAGTTCCGCGACAAATACGTGAAATCCATAGGGGCAACCTTGGTGGTTGGCAGCGTTCAGAAATCGATCGACGACGGGCGCGTCGAGGAGCAGATCGGCCCCCACGCGAGCCGAAACGCGCTCCAAATCGTGACGCTGCTCGACACAATCGGGGCCCACGGGTTCGACGCCTGCATGGGCGGTGGGCGCCGCGACGAAGAAAAGGCGCGCGCCAAAGAGCGCTTCTTCTCGCATCGCGATCGCTTCGGGCAATGGGACCCGAAGAACCAGCGACCCGAGCTCTGGAACCTCTACAACGGCACGAAGAGCGCGCACGAGACCTTTCGCGTATTCCCGCTCTCCAATTGGACCGAGATGGACATTTGGCGCTACATCAAACTCGAAAGCATCGCACTCCCGGGTCTCTACTTCGCGGCCGAGCGCGAATGCCTCGTGCGGGATGGGACGCTTCTCGCGCTCTCTGAGTTCGTTCAGCCTCGAGAAGGCGAAGTGGTCGAGAAGAAGAGCATTCGGTTTCGCACCATGGGCGATGCCACGATCACGGGTGCCATCGAATCGACGGCGACCGATCTCGACGGGGTGCTTGCGGAGGTTGTTCTCGCCAACGACACCGAACGCGGCAATCGCGCAGATGACAAGGTCTCTCAAACCGCCATGGAAGACCGCAAACGCGAGGGCTACTTCTAGAGCGTATCTAGAGTATCTCGTCAGTCGAACACATGACCATGCTCGTAGCGTTCGTCGAGGCCGGCAGCCTCGGTGAGTGCCGCGACGTTCGACTTGGTGAAAAAGCCCTCGAAGCCGTGGCAGCGCTCGACGTACTCCGTGATCAGGATCGAGTACTCGGAGTGCTTCGAAAAGATCTGCTTGAGGTCAGGTTCATCTCCGCACGAGCCGACGACGTGTGCGAGAAACGGAATTCCAAACGACTGCAGTTTCTCTACCACATAGTCGATGTTCTTCTGTCCGCTGGGATGATCGCCGTCTCGCACGTCGTAGGCGATGTGGTGCATTCTGCGCCCGTAGTTGCGCACGAAGTCTTCCGTGGGCATTGGCAGCCCCTCGAACGAGTTCACGAAAGATGGGGTGTTATTCGCGGTGAACACCTTGGCGGGGGAGGTTATCTCGTCGTCGATGTCGGGATTCCGATTGACGTTGGTCGACGAGTTCATGTCTTTGATGTTGTATGCGCCCCAGAAGTAGTAGTTCGACATCGACAAAAATTCGAGGATCGCGTCTTCACGTTCCCCGGCCAGGATCCGCGTGGCCATGTGGTCGGGGCCACGAAGCAGCGCGGAAATCCCAGCCTCTTCCGATCTTGCCTCAGCCGCGCCCAGGCGTTCGAGTTGCGGACCCGTGAGCGTCAGCGTCTGGCCGAAGTCGATGGCGCCTGAGTCGAGGTCGATTGCTGTGTACCCAACCCGGTTGCCCGTGAAGTCGGAGGCCACCGTGAAGGCGAAGTTCTGATTGCTGAAGAACGCATCGTTCTCTTGGCCGGGGTCATGAAAGCGAATGTCGTGCGACATGAGTAGTCGCCGGGTCTCGTCGAGGTCTTTCGTCCGATAGATCTCACCCACGTAACGGGCGTGCCGTTTCGGCCTCGCCTTTGGATAGAGCATGTTCAGCCGTGTGATGTCGTCCTCGTAGTCCTCACTCAGAGGCTCCAGCACGATCATGCGAGGCTGCTCCGGCTTGGAAGACAGGAAATACACCTTGTGTGTTTCGTTCAGGCGTGCGCAGTCGAAGCGATACGGGGACATCAAATAGAGCTCTTCGAGGTACGAAAGAGCATCGCCGTGCTGCACTTGGATGACGATCCCGTGCATCGCGCCGAGCATGTCCGCGAGCCCGCTCTCCTTGCGGCGCTCGTAGATTTTCACTCGGTACTCATTGAAGAAATCCGAGTTCTTCTTATCGCCGCCGGGCTCGTACTTGATGATGTCGAAGCTCATGTCTCCCTCACTCTCCTCGTTTTCGGTTCCCGCGTGCGGTTAGCCGTACACCGGGTCCCAACGCCGGGCGTCGATCCGTGCGCGCGTCTCTTCTTCCGGGCATGGGTCGGCCACGCCGTCCGCTTGGGCCTGCGCTGCCACCGCATACGCGATTTCCGTCGATACAGTACGAATGTCGGCCAATGGCGGAAGGAGCGCGTTGCTCGTCCCCTTGAGTGCGGGCGCCTGACAACTCAGGGCTTCAGCCGCAGCCATGAACATCCCGTCGGTGACGCGGCGTGCGCCGATCGCGATGATCCCGAGCCCCATCGCCGGAAAGATGTAGCTATTGTTGCATTGCGCGATCGGATACTCGTGGCCGTTGTAGGTGACCGGTTCGAATGGGCTGCCCGTCGCGATCAGACCACGTCCGTCGGTCCACTTGATCAAATCCTCGGGGACGGCTTCGACCCGCGAGGTAGGGTTCGAAAGAGGGAAAACGGTCGGCCGCTCGGTGTGCGCCGTCATCGCGCGGACCACCTCTTCGCTGAACGTATTGGGCTGGCCTGACACGCCGACGAGTACTGTCGGGTGTGCGTGGTTGACGACGTCGAGCAACGAGATCTCCCCGGAGCTCGCGCTCGCCCATGCGCCCACGCCGTCGGCGGGGTGGAGGAGCTTGCGCTGCTCAGGAGTCAGGTTGCTCAGGCCATCGTGGAGTAGCCCTGGTCGATCCACCATGAACACACGCGCGCGGGCGTCTCCTTCGGGCAACCCCTCTGCGACCATCGTCGCCACGATCTGTTCCGCGATCCCGCAGCCCGCGGAGCCCGCACCCAACATTGCCACGGTCTGCTCCGACAGTTTGCGCCCGGCGACCTTCGCCGCGGCGATCAAGGTACCGACCGTCACCGCCGCAGTCCCTTGAATGTCGTCATTGAACGTGCACAGCTGATCGCGATACTTCGCAAGCAAGGGCGCTGCGTGTGGCTGCGCAAAGTCCTCGAACTGGAGCAATACCTTCGGGAACTTCCGTTTCACCGCCTGCACGAAGGTGTCGACGAAATCGAAGTAGGCGTCGCCCGTGATGCGTTCGTGCCGCCAGCCGACGTAGAGCGGGTCTTCGAGGCGCTCCTGGTTGTTGGTTCCGACATCGAGCACGACCGGCAACGTTCCGTCGGGACTGATCCCAGCGCAAGCCGTGTAGAGCGATAGCTTCCCGATCGGAATCCCCATCCCACCGACCCCTTGGTCGCCCAGCCCGAGGATTCGCTCGCCGTCCGTCACGACGATCACGTCGACCCGATCGACGGGTGCGTGGTCGAGAATCTCATCCATGTGCTCGCGCTCCGGATACGAAACGAACAGTCCGCGGGGTCGCCGGTAGATCTCGCTGAACTGCTGACATGCCGCGCCCACGACGGGCGTGTAGATGATCGGCATCATTTCATCGAGGTGGTCGTGCACCAGTCGATAGAAGAGAACCTCGTTCGTATCCTGCAACGCGCGCAGATAGATGTGTCGTTCGAGGTCGTCGTCTTTGTGCCGGTACGCCTCGTAGGCTCGTGACGATTGTGTGTCGAGATCTTCGACATGCGGCGGCAGCAGGCCGATCAGTCCGAGGTCCTGCCTCTCTTTTTCTGTGAAAGCGCTGCCTTTGTTGTGGAGCGGGCACTCGAGAAGCGAAAGGCCTGTCAGTGTCATTGGCCAACCATACGCGCGGCAGATTGTCGCGTCACGCATCCTTTGTGTCGCGTGCCAAATTGGCAATCGCATGCATCCCTCGCGCGATGGAATAGGGCGTAACGAGTGACCGTTGCTCATCATAGAACCATTCAGCAGGGGGCACCCCATGAAGCTCGAGATCACGACACCTTACTCCGACACTTCCGCGACCACGCATGACCGGCTCTCGGTCATCCGCGACGAGCACCGGACGTTGATCGCGCTCGCCGACGGCGTCGATTCTGGCGCCGCGTCGCAGGTAGCCGCGGCGTTGACCGTCCGCGAGCTGGCGCGCTGCTTCCGAAACGACGTACTTCCGGACGACCCATGGGACTGGGAGATGATCCTCGACGGCATCGACCTCACGGTTTTCAAAGATCCGGTTGCTGGAGAGACGAGCGCTCTCGTGATGCTCGTGCAGCGGGGGGTGGTGCTGGGCGCTTCGGTCGGCGACAGCCTCGCGTATACGGTATCGCCGCAAGGCAGGCTTCGGGTCATCACACCGAGCTTTCCAAATACGACTCGCGTCGGAAGCGCCATGGCGAGCCCGATCGGGTTCGGGCCGTTCCCCCTCGAAGGCAAGCTGATCACGCGGCGCGGCTCGCGCGACGACGCCTCGCTTTCCGGGTCCGCACACGCGGCCGCCTGAGGCACAAGCCCCGCAAAAAGCCGATTGGACCGATCGCACGTTGACGTGGGCAGGCGGCGCCGATAGAACCGGGCGTGCTGGAGGCTCCGGGGGCGTCTTGGAGCGCGCCTGCCGATGAAGCTACCCTTTCCATTCGCCGAGGCCACCCATGCGATCGCTTCAAGCGCGGTCCAATCGACGCGCCTGGCGAGCCGTTTCCTCGAAGCCCAGCGCAAGAGCGGGCCCTTGCTCCTTGCCGCGACCGGTGTCGGCGCGCTTACTGGCCTCATCTCGAGCCTGTTCCACTTGCTGATGGATTGGGCCGAGCGTTTTCGCGAGTCGCATTGGCGTTCGGACGATCCTTTTTTCAGCTGGGTCATCGTGCCGGTCGCGGTCGCGACATGCCTGCTGGTGTCGGTGCGCCTCGTTCGCAAACGCGCGCCCGAGGCTGGGGGCAGTGGGGTTCAGATCGTCGAGGGCGCACTCGATGGGGTGCTCCCGATGCGGTGGAAGCGCGTGATCCCGGTCAAGTTCCTCGGCGGAAGCTTCGCGCTCGGTTCGGGGCTGTTGATGGGGCGTGAGGGGCCGTCGATTCAAATTGGGGCCGCGCTCGGTCAGGCATTCGTCGACATCCTGCGCCTTCCAAAAACGATGGTGCACGGTTTGATCGCGGCCGGTGCGGGGGCCGGTCTCACGGCAGCGTTCAACGCCCCGTTCGCTGGGATTCTCTTCATGATCGAGGAGATGCGCCCCCAGTTTCAATACAACGTGCTTTCGGTGCAGGCGGTCGTCCTCGCGTGCGCCGTCTCCGATGTCGTCACTCGATTGATCATGGGCGACGTCACCGCGATCACCATGCCGATCCTCGAGATGCCCGAACGCGGCACGCTGTGGCTTTTCGTGGTGTTCGGGATACTTTTCGGTGTCCTCGGCTACGTCTTCGAGCGAATCCTTCTGCGGTCGAATGATCTCTTCGCGCTGTTGTCCCGGCGGGGGGTCGTCGTGGCGCTGATTCTCATCGGTCTCTCGGTGGGGTGGCTCGGTGCCGCGGATCTTCGATTCGTCGGGGGCGGCGAGAACGTCCTCGACGGTTTCCTCACGGTGACGTCGCCAATGTCGGTCCTCGCGATGGTGTTCGCGGTTCGCTTCATCATGACCATTGCGAGCTACACGACCGGTGCACCCGGGGGCCTCTTC
>JBATTM010000694.1:0-2665 GCA_049670545.1 Polyangiales bacterium | reverse complement strand
GGGCTGCTCTGGGCGCGCGACCGGATCCATGACCCCGGCGGCATGATCGTCAAGAACTTCGCCTTCCTCGTGCTCGCGTGGGTATCCGCAAGCCTATTCGAGGCGTCATGACGAGAGCCGCTGCAGTGACCGTGTGGGAGCGTGGCCGCCTGGATGCGCGTGCGCGTCCAGGTGAGGTGCTCTTCGGGCGAATGTACGAGGACTCCTCGATCGAGCGGGCCGCGTTCCGGCCCGGAAGTCGCGTGTTCTGCATTGCGTCGGCCGGCTGTACGGCGATGGCGCTCGCACCGGACCACGACGTCGTTGCGGTCGACATCAATCCAAAGCAACTCGCCTACGCGAAGCAACGGTTCGAGGGCGAACCCGGAATGCGGGGCAAGGCGGAGCGTGTCATGGCGTTCGCGCGGTTCTTCGGCCCGCTTGCAGGGTGGTGGCCAACGAAGGTCGCCGCGTTCCTCGAACTCGACGACCCCGACACGCAAATGGCGTACTGGCAGCAAGAGCTCGACACGTGGCGTTTCCGACGCGCGATCGACTTGCTCTTTTCCGTCACGGCCTTGGGCACCGTCTACGCATCGCCGTTGCTTGCAGTCCTGCCACGCCACTTTGGGGCTGTCGTTCGGGCGCGCATGGAACGCTGCTTCGCTCGGCACCCGAACCGCGACAATCCGTATGCGCGTGCGCTGCTCCTTGGTGAGGGTTCTTCAGCGCCGTCTCCACCGAAAGCCAGAGAGATTCGGTTGGTGCACGCCGACGCGGCTGACTTCCTCGAGAATGAACCGGCCGGGTCTTTCGACGCGTTCACGCTTTCGAACATCCTCGATGGGACGGACGACGCATACGCCGAGCGCCTTCGCGCTGCCGTGAGGCACGCCGCGGCCCTAGACGCGGTGGCCGTGCTTCGCAGCTTCGGCGTGGCCGATGCCGGATCGTCCGACGATCATGCGGCCGAGGACCGCTCCATGCTCTGGGGTAGCGTTCTCGTTCGTGGGGCCTCTGCTCTTTGACGCATTCAGGTTCGTCCGAGATCGCTACCGCGCCTCGATCGCAGCGACGCGCTTCTCGTGTCGCAGCTTCTCCTTTTCTTTGCGGCTTTCGATCGCTGCGATTTGCCTCTCATAGATCGCGGTGACTCTCGCGCGTCGGCTTTCGTTCTCCTTCACTTGAGCCGCGTGGCGCTGCTCTTCCTGCTTGAGGAGCCGTTCTTTGCGCGCGGCCTTGGCTGCGGCAGCCTTTGCTTGCTGGGCCTCCTTGCGAGCTTCGGCCTTCGCGTTCGCCGCTTCCTTGCGAGCCTGGTCTTCGGTTTTCGCCTTGGCTTCGGTGCCCGCATCATCGGCCGACTTCTTTGCGTCGTCGGCCTTGCCCTGACCCTGCTTGACCTTGGCTTTCGCCTTGCCCTCGACGCTTTCGTCTTGGTCGGCGTTCGCGCTCGGCATCGACAGGACTGCCACTCCGAGGGTGAGGCTCAGGGCGATGAACATTGATGGAACGATTCTCATGTCTCTTCCTTCCGGGTTGGTGTCGCGTCTTGCAGGGCCAAGGCCCGCCAAACGATAAGATTAGAAGCGGTTCACAGCTGGTCCCGGGCCGCTTCCAAGAGAGCGCGTGCTTCGGCGGCCACCTCACCGATGGGCGCGTGAGGTGCGAGCTCGAACATCGCCTTCGGGTCCGCGAACGATACGAGTGCCCCGTTGTCGGACTCTTGCACCACGACATTGCACGGCAGCAGCAGGCCGATGTGCGCATCGCCCTGGAGGGCCTTGTGGGCGAGTCGCGGATTGCATGCACCCAGAATCACGTACGGCCGAAAGTCCTCGCCGATCTTCGTCTTGAGCGTCTCTTGGACATCGATCGTCGTGAGCACCCCGAAGCCGTGGTCCTTCAGCGCTGCCACGACTCGGTCGACTGCATCTTCTACGGTGACTCCGTCTAGCTCTTTGGAAAACGCATAGCTCGGGTCGACCATGATTCGCTCCTGACGGCTTCGCTATACAGCGATGTGGCAGAACCCGCTAGGCACCGCTCGCTAGGAACCGGCTACTTGCCGTACGAGCCACCGAGATGGTCGTACGGGTCTTGACCTTCGCCGAGCGCCTGCTCGTAGCGCGCCTTGTCGACGAGACTCTCCAGGCCCTCGACGACGTATGCGAAGAAATCGCGGCTGGAGAGGATGCCAACCGGCTTCCCGCCCTTGGTGACCGGCAAATGCCGAATCCCCTTGGAGCGGAGTGCTTCCGCACACGCGCGTACGTGGGTGGACTCTTCGACACTCACGAGATCCGTCGTCGCGACCTCGGAGACTTTCGTCAGCGCCGGGTCTTTCCCCTTTGCCACCACGCTCGCGACCACGTCGCGCTCCGAGAGGATCCCTCTGAGCGCACCGCCTTCGACTACGAGCACGGCACCGATGTGGTTTTGGGCCATCGCCCTTGCGGCATCAGCCACCGTCGTCCCTGGCTCTACCGTGACCATGTCTGTTTTCATTAACGAGCCGATGATTGCCATGGAGTTGCTCCCGTTGAGATGAGAACTGTAGAAGCAACGCGAGAATCGGCAACGACCGAATCGGTCCCTTTCGCAATTCCTGGTTGACGCAATTCCTGCGCGCAACGAGTCTCGAGGCAGTCACGTGTGCGGGTTCAGCACACGCGCGTCTTGCCTACAC
>JBATTM010000693.1:0-2862 GCA_049670545.1 Polyangiales bacterium | reverse complement strand
CCTCACATCTTGTGCGTCACCAATGAGGTCGGGCTCGGGATCGTTCCGATGCATGCGCTTGCCCGACGTTTTCGGGACCTCGCAGGTCGCACCCATCAACGTCTATCGGCGGAAGCAGATGAGGTGTACCTCGGGGCGATGGGCTGCATGCTACGACTCAAACCTGACCCGGTCACCAGCGTGGTGCTCGGACGACAAGAGGTGACGGCGTGAGCTCGACGGATGACGACAACGAACTGCATCGCGCGCGCATGAAACAGATTAAGAAGGCGCAGGATGCTGCCGTGCGCGGCAAGGAGATCAGCCGGGGCATCATCTTGGTGCACACCGGTGACGGCAAAGGGAAGTCGACCGCCGCGTTTGGGCTCGCGATCCGCGCCGCGGGACACGGGCAACGGGTGGGGATCGTGCAGTTCATCAAGGGCACCTGGAAGACAGGCGAGAAGAAGTCGCTCGAGCGGTTTCCCGAGATCGACCACGTGGTGTCCGGAGACGGCTTCACCTGGAACACCCAGGATCGTGAGAAAGACATTGCAAGCGCGCGCCGTGGTTGGGAGGCCGCACTCGAGATGTTCGAGCAAAGCCGAGGCGACGACCCGAAGTACCACGTCGTGATCCTCGATGAGCTCAACATCGCCATCGGAATGGACTACCTTCCAGTCGAAGAAGTCGTCGATGCGCTGACGAACAAGCCGCGCGAGCTCAGCATCTGCGTGACGGGGCGCGGCGCGAAGGAAGAGTTGATCGCCGTTGCCGACACCGTGTCGGAGATGCGTTTGATCAAGCACGCTTATGAAGCGGGCATCAAGGCCCGGCGCGGCGTCGAGTTCTGAGTGGCCTCTCCTTCAAACCAAGACGTGGCGTGGCACTTCCCGGCGCTCGATGAAAACGCTGCCTCGCGCGCGAGGGATCGCCAATCGATGCTCACGAAACCCCGCAAGAGCCTCGGAAGCCTCGAGGACATCCCCGTGCAGCTCGCGGCAATCCAAGCGACGGAGCGCCCCCGCGCCAGGCCCGCCGCCGCGATCCTCTTCGCTGCCGACCATCCCGTCTGCCTCCATGGAGTGAGTGCGTACCCGAGTGAGGTTACCGCGGCGATGGTTCGGAACTTCGTCGTCGGCGGTGCGGCGGCGAGCGTGTCCGCCCGGTCGCTCGATGTCGCTTTGGATGTCGTCGACGTAGGCGTGGCGAACTCCTACGGAGATCTGCACGACACGGCCGTGAGTGTGTCACGCGATCCGGTCGCCGATGATTCGGAAGGCGACATTCGGGTCGAGGACGCCATGACGGGAACGACACTCCTGCGCGCACTGAGTGCGGGGCGAAATGCGGTCGACCGCCTCGCCGACGACACCCGTGTCGTGCTGCTTGGCGAGATGGGGATCGGAAACACGACGCTCGCGTCTGCAATGGCGTGCGCATTGCTCGATGCGCCGCCTACGGAGCTCGTCGGTCGCGGGACGGGCGTGGACGAGGCGCAGCTCGAGACGAAACGCGCGGTGGTGCGCGATGCACTGCGCCGAGGTCACGGTTCCTCGCCACTCGGAATCCTCCGCGCACTGGGGGGCCGGGAGCTCGCGGCGCTCTACGGTGCGGCCGCTCGGGCCTGTGAGCGTCGCATGACGCTGATCGTCGATGGATTCATCGTCTCGACCGTCATGCTCGCCCTGGTCCGCGCGCATCCTGAAGTGCGACCCCATCTCGTGTTCGCGCACCGCTCTCGGGAAGCTGGACACCAGGCAGTGCTCGACGCCCTCGATGCGTCACCGCTTCTCTCACTGTCGATGGCGCTCGGTGAGGCGAGCGGCGCGTTCGCAGCGTTCCCGCTTGTCGATTTGTCGTGTCGGTTACACGCAGAGATGGCGACGTTCGCCGAGGCCGGTGTGCCCGACAAGGAGCTCTGAGTTGCCGGCGATGCTCCGCGGGCTCCGTGCTGCCTTCACGTTTCTCACGGTCATCCCGGTTGGCGGGTTTCCCTTCCCCGACTCGGCATGGCGCTGGTCCGCTGCGTGGTTCCCGCTCGTCGGTGGTGTCCTCGGGTTTACGGCGGCCGGTGCGTTTGTCCTCCTTCGTCCGGCGGGGGTCAGTGTTGCGGCGGTCGGCGCGGTGGCGATCACCGTGATTCTCACCGGTGCGTTTCACGAAGACGGACTTGCAGACAGCGCCGACGCGCTTGGGGGCGCGTACGACCGCGAGACCCTTTTCACGATACTGAAGGACAGCCGTGTCGGGTCGTATGGCGGCCTCGCGTTGGTGCTCACGGTGGCAGCGCGGGCTGCCTGCCTTGCTGCGCTAGACGCGGGTGCGCCGCTTGCGCTCGTGGTGTCCCATGTTGCCGCACGCACCTCGCCAGTATGGATGATGGCGACGATTCCGTACGTGACCTCGAACGACACATCCAAGAGCCGCCCTGTCGTTCGAACCTCGTGGCCCCAAGTTTTCCTGGCCACGATTCTCACGCTCGGATTGATCGGCGGGTTGGTCGCACGTTCCGTCCTCGCGTGGGAGGTTGCTGTCATTCTTGGGGCGGTCTTGATCGTCGGTGCAGTTCTTTGCGGGCGTTACTTCTTGAAGCGGGCCGGCGGCATCACCGGAGACTTCCTTGGTGCGACCGAGCAGGTGAACGAGATCCTCGTCCTGGTCGTGCTCGCGTACTCATGACGCTGCCGTCCATTCAGATCATTCGCCACGCGCCCACTGCGACTGAAGGGGTCTGCTACGGTCAATCGGAAGTCCCGGTTTCCCTCTCACCACGACAAAGCGCGGCGCGGATGATCGAGGGCCTCGCTGACCGTCACCGGGCGTGTGTCTGGACTTCGGACATATCGCGTTGTCGCGCGCCGGCGGAGATCCTTGCAGACC
>JBATTM010000692.1:0-5161 GCA_049670545.1 Polyangiales bacterium | reverse complement strand
AGGTATGCCTCGCCGGTGAGTGCGTCGATGGCGAGGATTGCGCGGAGAACTGCATCGATGCGTGCGATGGCGAGGTCCTTGACGCCTTCTGCAACATCGACTTGGAATGCGAATGCGAATGCGAATTCGCGTGTTTCGAGGGCTCGAACACTAGTCGCCTCGAAAGAGGTCGGCGCTTTCAAGCCGTAGCCCAGGTTCGTCTAGGACTGTTGCTCCAACCGCTCTTCGATGGGGCGCCGCAGGAACTCGGGCGTTCAAGTGCGCCGGCCCCTGCGAACCTTAGCGGATCCCCGCTTGCCGTGGGGCTCCGCATGGGGTAGCCGTCCATCGAGGAGCCGTGGCCGACGATGCGAAGACAGAGTCCGGACCGGAAGTGCGATTTCGTAGTGCGAGTGCCATAGGAGCGTTGCTTGCGTGACCGCGCGTGCGATGGGGCCTTGATCATCCTGGGTGCCGTGGCGTGCTTGGGGTTCTCCGCCCGCGCGGACGCCCAGGCGATCTACTACCGGTCCATTCCGATAGGCGAGCGTGCGGTCGGGCTAGGGGGGGCGTTCACGGGCGTCGCTGACGACCCTTCAGCCACATACTACAATCCCGCGGGGATCGTCCGGGGCGGCCGGTTCGGGTTGCTTGGCAGCTTCAGCTCCCTCGTCTTCTCGCGCCGAAAGATCTCGGACGCCTTTACGGCCCCGGGCCAAGAGGAGACATTCACCTCGAAGAATTCGACCTCACTCCCTCGATTCGTGGGCACCACCGTCAAGATGGGGCCGAAGAAGTTCGGCGACGACCACCGGTTCGCGGTGGGCTACAGCACGGTCGAGGTCGCCCGAAACCGCACCAACGTCGGGGTCGCCCAAAACAACGCGGCTGCGACCCTCGACCTTCGTGTCGACAGCGACTACGCCTCGCGGTGGTACGGCATATCGTTTGCCGCGGAAGCCACGAAACGTTCTTCGGTAGGCTTTACGATCTTTCTCTCCGACCAGAGCCTTGGGTACGATGAGAATCTCGGGATCGCGACTGGGGGTACGTTCGACGCACAGACCGGAACTCGGATTGGGGGCGATTCGACGACGTCGAGTGGTGAAGTACGCGTCTCCGCGTACCACTTCGTTCCTCGGCTCGGGTGGCTCCACCAGATCGACTCGCGGTGGAGTGTCGGCGTGATGCTGCAGACTCCGGGGATTCCACTCAAGCAGAAAGGAAAGGTTCTTCGCCGCGTCACGGCCGCCGACGCTGGCGTCGACCCGGTGTTCTTCTTCTTCGACGAAGACAAACTCAAAGCGAACATGCCGGTGCCATTCGAGCTTCGCGCCGGTGTTGGGTTTCAGGCCACCTCTGACACCTTGGTGTCCCTGGATTTCTCCGTGACAGGTCCGCTCAAGGACCAGCCCCTCTTTTCGGATTCAGCGGCACTCGCTCCGATCAACGGCGAACTCGGGGTCTACCTTCCTTCGAATACGACGCGACGTTGGACACCGAACTTCGCGGTGGGCGCCCAGCACCGTTTCGGAAAGACCGTGGTCGCGGGTGGGCTGTTTTCCAACGTGTCCGCCGCCCCGAGCGTGCCGGCCACTTCGAACCAGTTCGTTCCGGCGCAGGTCAATCTCTGGGGCGCTTCCGTCTCGGTCGGCCTCGATACGAAAGGCTACAGACTCACCGTGGGCGCGAACGGAATGTTCGGAAAGGGCAAAGCGGCCGCCGCCGACTTCGATGACAGCGCGAACGTCGTGTCTTACCAGCGCACCGGGGAGACTGCCGGTGCGCTCATCCTCTACATTGCAGGCGCGATTTCGATCGCCACGAAGACAGCGGCGCTGGTCAAGGAGAAGCGGACCTCCAAGCGGGAGCAAGCCCCTCCGGAGCAGGCAGACAGTCCCACTGGCAACGGGGATGCGGCGACTCGCGATCCGTAGGACGGGCGGGTGGCGGAATCGTGTCTCGCGTCAATCGAGGAGTTCGTACACGTTGAGCCCCTGGCGTACCAGTTGTAGTCGCTCCTGACAGGAATCACGTGTGACGTATCGTGGCAAGAACTTCGGCGCGTCGAGCACCTTGCGGCTTTGGAGCTCGCGCACGATCGGAATGTGTTTTGCCGCGATCTTTCCGACGAAGAGCGGCTCGAACTCGCCGCCCTTTTTCAAGTACTCGAGGACCGTCAGGAGGCCGCGAAGGTAGATGCAGTCTTTGATGAGTCCGCCACCGCGGAAGATGCGGATCGTGATGTTGAAAGCCTGCTGCCGGGAGAAGCCGTATCGACACAAGAGACGAAAAACGTCGACGAACGACGCTCCATTGGTCAGCGCGTCGACTCCAATCACGCGTGCTGCAAGGGTACGGAGCCGCGCAGGTGTCATTCCGCCAGCGAGATACTCGGCCAGCACGGCGATGCCCTCCTGCAGCTCTTCGTATCCTGCAAAGCCGTTCCTGAGCTGCGTGAACCGCTGCGCCTTCCCGTTGTAATACGTGACCAGGTGTGTTCCGATCTCGTGCTGAATCAGCGCGTCGACGCGGTTTCGTGGAATCCGGGAGCGCGACGGAACCAACAAGCGGCCTTTCGATACCATCAGACCCGAGCTCACGCCGGGTACCACCTCGACTGTCGCGTCAACGCCGTCCCAAATGCTTCGATAGTGCTCCAGTTCGGCACGTGCCTGTTTCGCGAACTCTTCGACCGGGATCGTGCCGCCGCCACCGGGCGCTCGAGTCGTGCTCGAGATTTGCTCGAGAATCTCTTCAGCCGAGCGCACGAGTTCCTTGGAGACGCGCTCGTACAAGAGGATGCTTCCCAGCAAGAATCGCGGAGTGCCGCGGTCGTGTAGCATCGTGAGCTGCCGATCGAGTTCCTCTTGCTTCTGGCTAAAGAGGAAAGAGATTGTGGGGTCTTCGATTCTTTCGAGTGGAATCGAATAGAGCTTGCGTTTCGCGAGCACAGGATCGACGGATAGGGGCCGATACCGAAACGGAGGCACCTTCTCGAAGTGACTCTGGCGAAAGCCGTTCCAGACCGCCTCGGTGTTGATGGGGTTCACTTCGAGCAGCAGATCGAAACGTGACGCGACCTCGTCGAGCTGGGTGTCGACATCCCAAACGGCTTTCACGAGCGCGCGGCGACCCAACGACTGGAAGTTCTTCGGGTGAAGGCTCGTGTCGCGCTCCGCGAAATAGAAGAACGCGTGCTTCAGGGCGGGGCCAAGTCGACGCCGCAGCTGTTTCAGGACGGCCGGGTAGACGTCTCCCCCGCCATCCATCTGATAGATCGGTTCGACCTCAATCGTGATCTGCGCACAGCCGAGTCGTCGCATGGCTTCGCTGTTTAGTAGCGGACGATCGCGATGCGGAAATTCGCCACCGTTCTGCACGACTTCGACGACCGCGCGTCGCCCGCCGACTTCGACAGCCTTCAGATGCCGTTCCAGCACCTCCATGATCGAATCGATGTTGTAGCCCGGCGACGAGCTGAATAGTCGAAACGCAGGCTGCGGACTCTCCTTGGAGTTTGCGGTGACCGGAGAATGCTCAGGTGGTCGAGAAACGACCGCCACGATCAAGAATTGGTTGCCAAACGCGGGACGCACCGTCTCGGCCAGGGCGTGAACGAGTGTCCCGGCCCGCTTGCGACCGCCGCTGTCCGCCGAGGCGTACAGATACGAGGCCTCAGTCGTGACCAGTTCATGGGTTCCGGCATCCCGTCGGTCGTCCGGCGCGATATGGACCGCGATGAACGGAAGGGGTCGGTCGATGTTGAGCCGGCCGAATCCAGGGAGGGTTCGCCGCAATCGTCCGCCGTCCGCGACTCGCTCTCGGATGGCGGACGCGATCGCTTCAGCTTTCTCCGACAGGCCTGCCGACTCCCTTTTCGATCGCCGAGCGGGGGCGCGCGGGCTTGCTGCTTGAGGTCGCTTGTCGCTCATTCCGCTACATGATCGCCATGCTGGCGTTTTCGAACTGGCGTCGGTAGTACGCCATCGCCTGCGTCTTGCGTTCGAGGGCATGCATCACAGCCTCGGAAAAATTCACGCCCTCGAACTTTTGCGCGCTACCGAGCCCACCAGGGCTGAAGACGTTGATCTCCATCAACTTGTTGCCGACGATATCGAGGCCCACCAAGAACATGCCATCACGCATGAGCTTCGGTCTCACGATCTCCACGAGCTCGAGCGCCTCGGGGCCGATCTCGGCACGCGCCAGACGTCCCCCGGCGTGGATGTTCGACCGCATGTCGCCGCCCTGGCGGACACGGCGGAAGGCCGCGTACCTCCCTCGATGCCGAAGGGCCTCTCCGTTCATCACGAACAAGCGTGTATCGCCCTTTGCGGCTTCAGGCAGGTACTCCTGAGCGATCATGAACCCATCCCGCGATACGGAGTCGATCATTTGGTTCAGGTTCGGCACATCGTCCGGTCGCACGAGGAAGACCCCTTGCCCCCCGGAACCCTGAAGCGGCTTGAGTACGATCGTCCCACGCTCTTTGGCGAACGCCTTGATGTCGTTTCGATCTCGAGAAATGACCGTGTCCGGGCGAACCTCTGCCGGAAACGTTTGGAAGTACATCTTGCTCGTGGCTCTCGACAATCCGTCAGGATCGTTGAGAACCACGACGCCATGGCGCATCGCCACACGACCGAACTGAATGCCGATATTGGCCGCCCACGGTCGAGCGACGGCATCGGTCGAAGGGTCGTTTCGAAGCATGAGGATGTCGAGGTCGTCGACCGTCACGCGGTGCTGAATCGCCGCCTTGCCCTGAAGGTCTTTCAGGAACGATGTCCCGTTCTTGTAGATTTGCTTCGGCACGGATCGCGCGTTCGCACGGATTTTTTCGTCGGAGTCGTAGGCGAAGTCGCCGACGCTGATGAGAGATACCTCGTGCCCCATTTGGCGCGCCCGTAGGGCGAGGCGGGTCGTGGTGTATCCAGGCTCCTCGCTCATCACGTCATTGACGACAAAGCCGATGCGCATCGCGCGGTGGGGCACACTTCGGGTCTTCTTCGTCTTGCGCTTCGCCTTCTTGGTGGCCTTGAGAGCCGCGAGCATAGGCTCGATGGTCGAAGCGAGCGCCTTCTGGATTTCTCCCATGGCGGCTGGATCGGGTTCACCGGTCCACTCATCCATGAAGAACTTCTTCATTTCGATTGCCAACACGCAGCCGGTCTGGGGG
>JBATTM010000691.1:0-2041 GCA_049670545.1 Polyangiales bacterium | reverse complement strand
ACGGCCGCGCCGATGCCGATCGCTGCGCCGCCGATCGCCGCCGCAAGGGCAGCGAGCACGAGCGCTGCCACGGCAACGAACTTCATGACTTGTTTTGCGACCTTATCGTTCACGGCGAATCTTCGTCTTCGTCAAGTCCTGTTTGGATCGAGCGGGTGACCGTGTAGAGGCTCATCGCCCCCGCGGCAAGCCCAAAGGCGAAGCCAATCCATTGAAGCCAGGGGCCCGTACCAAGCTTGCCGTCGAGCCAGCGCCCGCCGAGCACGCCCAGCGCCATCGAGAGGGCTAGCTCCAGCCCGACGGTCGACACACGGCCGGCCGCCAACAGCTGCTTGCGTTGCTCGGGGTCGAGCATAGCCATCGGAGAACCACCTTTTCCAAGGATTCACGGTCAAAGAGCGCGCGGCGTATAGCACGGGGAAAGGTAGGGTCAAGGTTGGCAGAAGACCATCGAGAGCACTCGAACCCCGAGGTTTTTCAGCGTCCTAGAGCGCTTGGAACGCGGCGGCAAACGCGCTCGATGTCTTCTCGATCGCCGTTGCGTCGTGGGCAAGGGAGACGAACGCAGCCTCGAACTGGCTCGGCGGCCAATACACCCCCTGGCCACGAAGCGCCTGATGCCACCTGCCGAACGTATCGCGATCAGTATCCGCCGCTTCGTCCCAGTTGCGGATCGGCTTGTTTCGGAAGAACGCAGTGAGCATTGAACCCACGCGCTGGACGGTGATCGGGACCCCTGCTGCGCCTGCGTGTTGCTCGAGCATCGCTTGGAGATGATCGCCCTTGGTTTCGAGGTCTTCGTACACACCAGGACGAAGCAGGAGCTCGAGGGTTTGTAGACCGGCGGCGACCGCGAGCGGATTGCCGCTGAGCGTACCCGCTTGATACACCGGGCCGAGCGGAGCGACTTTCTCCATGATCTCGGCGCGGCCGCCATACGCGCCGACCGGTAGCCCGCCACCGATGATCTTGCCGAGGCAGGTGAGATCCGGTCGAATGTCGTATCGAGCCTGCGCCCCACCCCACGCCACGCGAAACCCGGTCATGACCTCGTCGCAGATCAGGAGGGCCCCATGGTTGATGGTTTGTGTGCGCAGTGCGTCGAGCCAGACGGGGTCGGGCGGCACACATCCCATGTTGCCAGCGACAGGCTCGAAGATCACCGCCGCGATCTCGTCTCCGCGTTCCTGGAAGAGTTGCTCGAGCGCGTAGCCGTCGTTGTATGGAACGACCGCGGTGGTTCCTGCAATCGCGGCAGGAACGCCCGCGCTGTCGGGCTCGCCGAGGGTGGCAAGGCCGCTGCCCCCTTTGACGAGGAGGTAGTCGGCACCTCCATGGTATCCGCCTACACATTTGACGATTAGATCGCGCCCGGTAAACCCTCGAGCGACGCGGAGCGCGCCCATCGTGGCCTCGGTGCCGCTCGAGACGAGGCGCGACATCTCCATGGAAGGGACAGCGTCGCGGAGGCGTTCCGCCATGGTGATCTCGGCTTCGGTCGGGGCCCCGTAGCTCGATCCCTTCGCAGCAGCGCTCTGAATGGCAGCGACGACGTCGGGGTGGGCATGCCCGAGAATCATGGGGCCCCACGAACCAATGTAGTCGACGTACTCGGTGCCGTCGGCGCCGACGAGATAGGGGCCGTGGGCTTCTCGAATGAAGATCGGCTCGCCGCCCACCGCGCGAAAGGCACGCACGGGTGAGTTGACACCGCCTGGAATCACTCGACAAGCGCGCGCGAACAAGGCCTCGGAAACGGCATCGGTCATAGGGGGCCAGATTTGGGGTGAAATGGTCAAAGTCAAGGGGGCCGGATCAACTGAGGCAATCGGGACGCGTTCGACGCAGTCATGTGGCGGACGGCTCGGGACCGGATCAACTGGGGCAATCGGGACGGGGTCGACGCGGTCATGTGACGGACGGCTCGGCTTGCAGATGTTGGCCGGTGCACTTGGGGCGTCTACCAACGCAAGCCTCGCCTCATAGCTCGCGACCAACCCGAGGTGGTTGCTCGTTTACGGGTTGGCACTCGCCATGCCGC
>JBATTM010000690.1:0-10241 GCA_049670545.1 Polyangiales bacterium | reverse complement strand
GCCCCATGCGGATCAAGGCCTCGACCTCGCCCGGGATACACACGCCAGGCGCGACGTCGGCAACCCGCGGGGCTTCCGCCGTCGCCTGCATGGTCAACAGCGCAAGGACGTCGTCGCACTCGAACGGGGGCTCGCCTGCGATCATCTCGAACAACATGACCGACAGCGAGTAGAGGTCGGCTCGCGCATCGACCGGCTGGCCAAACGCCTGCTCGGGCGCGATGTACGTGGGCGTCCCGATCGTGACCCCGAGTTGGGTGAGCCCCGGGTTGCCTGCCTCTACCTGGGCGTCATCGAATAGCTTCGCGATTCCGAAATCGAGGATCTTGGCAAAGTCGGAATCACCATCCTGATCAACCAGGATCACGTTCTCCGGCTTCACGTCGCGATGAACGATGCCAGTCTCGTGTGCGTACCCAAGCGCGCTCAGTACATGCCGCGCGATATGCAGCGCCCGCCGCCAGTGGATTCGGTCCACGTGCTCGAGCAGATCGAATAGCGGCACGCCATCCAACACCTCGAGCACCATGTAGAGCGTTCCATCTTCGAGTTGACCGAAGTCGGATACGTTGACGCAGTTCGGGTGGTCCATTCGACCTATCGCGAACGCCTCCCGCTTGAATCGCTCGGAAATCTCATCGATCCCCTCGACCTCGGGGTGGAGAAACTTCAGGGCGAGGGGGCGCCGGATCGCGATGTGCTCCGCGCGGTACACGCATCCCATCCCGCCGGACCCGAGAACGCCGGTGATCCGGTAGCGCCCGTCCAAGACATCCCCAACACGGGGAAGCCCGGCACCCGACGGCGATGGCCTTGCCGAGGGTCGATCCCCCAAACCCGAAGTCTGCACTTCGACATTATTGCCGAAAATCGAAGGCACCGCCCAACCCCGCGAAAGACCGCGAATTCAGTGTGCTTCAGTTCAACGCGCGGCTGCGCACGTAGTGCCCATCTTCGAACGAATCGAAGAAGTCTCCGATCAGCGGGTGCTCGATCGGAGCCCCGAGGACATCGGCCTCGAGGTGGCGCTCCGCCACGTACGTCTCGTGCAGAGCACCTCCCACCAGCACGCGATACCATGGCGCGTCCTTCGGCGGGCGGCTCTTGGCAACTTGCTCGTACCAGGCGTCGCTGAGCGAGAACACAGGATCCACATCGATCACGACGCCCCGGTAGTCGAAGACCTTGTGGTGCACGAGCTGTCCGATCCCGTATTTGGGCTTGATCAAGATCACAGCGATAGGACGGGTCTACCCCCCGGCTCGCGGACCGTCCAGCCGCATGAGGGGAAACGTTGCCAAGGGGCGAGACTGGAATATAAGGTGCGGGAATTCATGCTGGGGAAGAAGCTTGTAGCCGGGGGCGCGACCCTCCTGATCGGGTGCCTGTTGCTGACGAGCGCCGCGCTGGCTCAGGACCGGCGGGTCAAGCTTCGCTTTCAGGGAGGTGTCAACGCGGGTGTACCCCTGTTTCTCGACGTGGATCGAAGCATCGTCAAGCCCGGGGCAAGCCTCACTGGTTGGGGCGGCTTCGAGTCAGTGGCAACCAACCCCTGATACGATGGCACTTCTCGCCGGGCGTCCGCTTCCAGGTACCGACGATCGATGCGGTGCTTCCCTACATCGGAGGACGCTTCGACGCGAACCTGTGGCAGCTGCAGGCACTCGGGGCTGACTGCGTGACGTCCTTCTGCGACGGCGACGGGCGATTTCGCTTTGCTCCCGGTTTCACAGCGAAGGCGGGCCTCGGCATTCGGCTCAAGGGCCCGTGGTACTTGGACGTAGGCCTCAAGACTTCCATGAGCGGCCCCGGGAAATTTTTCGAGGACACGGAGTGGTGGGTCGAGCCGTTCATTGGGTTCTTGTACCGCGGTGGCACCAACCGCTTCTGAGGGCATCGGCTACGGGGCGTTGTCAGGAAGACCGCTCGCCACGCCAGCGGACGCCGACTGATGGGTTGTGAGAGAACGCTCAATCTGATCGGCGGCCCGTGCGACCGCATGTAGGTGAATGCCTAAATCATCTTGGCGAAGCCCGTCGAGAAGGACCGTGTGCCGCACCACATAGACGTCGCCGTCGAGGCACAACGCGCCGATCGCGAGGTTGAACCCTTGTTCGAGCGCTTCGCGAGGGTTCATTCGCTCGACGCGGCAACATGCAGACGAGAAGTCGACCCAGACGCGACCCATCGCCTCGTAGTGCGACGCGATCACGGCTTGGAGGCGGCCACCCGGGTACTTGAAGACCACCTTGAAACTGTAGTCTCGTTCCTCGGCAAGCTTGTAGCTCGCGCGGGCGAAACTCTTGAGTTCGGTCCAGGTGGACATCGCGACTCTCATAGCACAAGCGCTTGAAAAAACCTCTCGAATCCAAGCGCCGACGGCGTACACTCTCGCCCGATGTTCGAGCGCCTCACGTCCCGACAATGGCGCACCGCAGTCGTCGAAGAACTGCGGGCCGGCCCGCGTGCAATCCGCGGTACCGCACCATGGTGGTGGAAGACACGCCGCAAGAAAGTCCGGTCTGTTCTCGACGTCGTCCTGCAGAACGCCGCGGCCGCGCCCCACGAGCTCGCCTTCGAGTTGGATGACGAACGGCTCACGTGGTCGGATCTCGATCAAACCACATCCCGAATTGCTCACGTACTCTCCGAAGCAGGAGTGCGTCGCGGTGACGTCGTCGCGTTGATTGCCGAGAACACACCCTTCTACATCGCGTCGGTCCTCGGCATCACGCGGGTCGGCGGGATCGCCGCGCTGATCAACACCAATCTCACCGGACGCCCCCTGGCGCACGCCGTCGAAGTTTCCAAGGCGCGCGTCGTCATGGTCAGCCACGCACTCGAGCCCGCACTCCGCGACTGCGAGGACGCATGCAAGGCGCTCGACCAAATCGTCTCGCTCGCTCAGGACCCGTACACAGGCGTGATCGCGGCAGCCCCGTCGGTTCCTCATCCGCCGGCCGAGGTGAACATCGAAGACGACTTCGTCTACATCTACACCTCGGGGACGACCGGCCTGCCAAAGCCATGCCGTGTCTCACACGAGCGCGCGATCTTCGCAGGCGCTGGCTTCGGCCCACTGATGTTCGGATACCAACCCGGTGACAAGCTCTACTGCGTGCTGCCGCTCTACCACAGCAGCGGTCTTCTTCTCGGCGCAGTCACGAGCATTCTGTCCCGCGTGCCAACGGCCTTGCGTCGATCGTTCAGCGCGAGTGCGTTCTGGGACGACGTCCATCGATATCAAGCCACGGCTGTGCTCTACATCGGCGAGCTCTGCCGATACCTCGTCAACTCACCGCCCCACCCCAAAGAAAGTCCGAACCCAATCCGCGTGGCGGCGGGCAACGGGCTGCGACCCGACGTATGGCCTGTGTTCAAGAATCGATTCGGAATCGATCGGATACGGGAGTTCTACGGAGCCACGGAAGCCCCTGGCTTCATCGCCAACGTCAGCGGCCGCGAGGGGTCAGTCGGGCGCGTCCCCCTCGGCGGACTCGGGGGCTTCTATCGGCTGATTCGCTACGACATCGACCGCGACGCACACGTCCGCGACTCGGATGGGCGCTGCGTGCCCTGCGAAATCGGAGAGGCCGGGGAGTTGCTCATCCGAATCTCGAATGTCTCTGGCGGGCTCGACTACCGGGGTTACACCGACAAGGAAGCGTCCGACAAGAAGGTGCTTCGCGACGTGTTCAAGAAGGGCGACCAGTACTTTCGCACTGGAGATCTTCTTCGCCGCGACCAAGAGGGCTTCTACTACTTCGTCGACCGCATCGGCGACACGTTTCGGTGGAAGGGCGAAAACGTCTCGACTGCAGAGGTCGCCGATGTGATCGGCCACAGCGACGACATCCTCGAGGCCACCGTGACGGGGGTGCGCGTACCGAACATGGACGGACAAGCCGGCCTGGCCGCAATCGTTCCGGCCGAGGGGTTCGATCCCATCGCCTTCCAACGCTTGGTCGGGGAGCTTCCATCGTATGCGCAACCGCGATTCGTGCGTGTGATGAACGACCTCGCCAAGACGGGAACCTTCAAGATCCAGAAGACCGCCCTCCAGAGCGATGGCGTCGACCCAAACGCGGTTCCGGACCCCCTCTACATCCGAACCGACACCGGCTACGAACCACTCACCAGCGCCCTGTGGGCGGACGTCCAAGAAGGCCGGCTCAAGCTCTGAGCTCGGTGATCACGACAAGGGAGCGACCGATGCCGCGCATGACAGGCGATGAAATCCGCGAGTTCTTGGAGCGCGTCTTCCCACAGAGTCGCATGCCATTCGAGATCGAACTGCTCGAAGACAATCACCTTCGCCTTCGTATTCCAACGACCGAACGGTACTTGCGCCCCGGAGGGACCGTATCGGGTCCCGCCCTGATGACGATCGCCGATTCCGCGATGTACTACCTCGTTCTCGCAATGATCGGCCCGGTCGCACTCGCGCTCACCACCAGCCTCCACATCAATTTCCTCCGCGCGGCCAAACTCGGGGATCTCATCGCAGACGCCAAGATGCTCAAGCTCGGCAAGCGGCTCGCTGTCGGGGAAGTCACGATCTCCTCCGACGGAAACGACGACGCGGTCGCCCACGCCACGGTGACGTATTCGATCCCGCCCGACGCGATCACGCCCGCTCGAGCGCCTTCTGGATGAGCGCCCGATCCTCGGAGGCATAGGGGAGGCCCAGGGCGGCGGTGTGCGCGGCGGCGGTCATCTTCGCCCAGGTCTTCTTCACGATCGAGATCAGCTTGTCCTCATCGTGCTGCTTGGCGAAGTCGTGAAAGTAGTACCGTAGGAAGACGAGGCAGATCACGTCTTCGAGCAGTTGCACGTCGGGATCGGTCTTCAAGCCTCGTTTGCGCAGAAGGGTCTTCACACGGTCGATCATCGCTTGGTCATACCCAACGTCGGCCATGACCTCTCCAGCAATGTCACCATGGCGTTTGTAGAGGTCAGTGCGCCACTTGAGGTACCCCGCCCTGCCCTCGGGATAGGAGTCTCGCGGGACCTCCCAGCGTCGAATGTGTTGCGCCCGCGCCGCGAGCTTCACGGTTTCGGGCGCATCGGGCCGGAACCTGTCGAGCCACGCGGACATGCGTTGCCCGTAGACGAGTTCCTTGGGGTACGGCCTCCCCTCGACACTCTCCATGACTGGATCTTCGGCATTCGCCTCATCGAACCGTCGGATCGCCTTTTCGAAACGCGACATCCCACCAACCTTACACCAGTCCCGCGCGCGGCGTCATGAAGCCCGGGGACGGTGCCGGGCGTGACAGGGGCGCTGATTGCCCTATAGACAGCGCGTCCATGTCCCCCATTCGACGCCGAGCCAGTGGCCTTCGCCGTGAACGCATTCAGGCCTCTTCTCTCTTCGTGGATGGCCTCTTCCGAAACCGATCGGGAGCCAATGCCAGTCTCCAAGAGGGGTCGACGTTCCCGATCGTGAAAGAGTTCATCCTCGGCAACCGACGACGGCGGGTCCCTGTCGCGCCATTGCCCTCGGCGAGTCCACTCGCTGCGTGGTCCAAGCCCCCAGACACTGGCCTCCGGGCAACGTGGCTCGGTCACTCCACATTGCTCCTCGAGATCGATGGTGTCCGCCTGCTCACAGACCCGGTTTGGAGCCGGCGCGTGTCCCCGAGTCGGTTCGTGGGCCCCAAGCGGTTCCAGCCGGTTCCGGTGTCGATCGCGGCCCTCCCGCCGATCGACGCGGTTGTGATTTCGCACGATCACTATGACCATCTCGACTACCCCACGATTCTCGAACTGACGCGGATCGGAGTGCCGTTTTTCACGTCGCTCGGCGTAGGCGCGCACCTCGAAGCGTGGGGTGTGCCACCGGACCGAATCACCGAACTCGATTGGTGGGAAAGTGCGACTCTGCCGCACCACGACTTTCGGATTCACGCCGCCCCATCGCAGCACTTCTCGGGACGCGCGGCGGCTGACCGCAATCATACGCTCTGGTCTTCGCTCGTCCTCGAGGGTCCGCGCCATCGCGTATTCTTCAGTGGGGATACCGGGTTGACCGAGGAGTATCGCGAGATCGCTGCTCGTTTCGGTCCGTTCGATCTGGTCATGCTGGAGGTGGGAGCGTTTCATCCCGCATGGGGGCAGATCCATCTCGGCCCCGACAACGCGCTCGACGCGCTCGAGCTTCTTGGCGGGGGGCGTTTTCTTCCGGTCCATTGGGGCACATTCGATCTCGCCCTCCATGACTGGGACCAACCGGCGGAGCGGCTTCTCGAGATCGCGCCGCCCCGCGACGTCCAGCTGGTGATGCCGATCCTCGGCGACCCGGTCGAACCCTCGCGCGCGGCACCGGCCGCGCCTTGGTGGCGAAGTGTCTCGCAGCGCGAATTCGAGCTTCCGCAGCCCGCGAAAGCCGGCGAAGACGGAAATCAGTGGGTCCCGCTCGTAGACCCCATCGACTGACGCTCCTCTAGATCCGCTCAGAATACGCCAATATCGGCTGTAATTAGGCCCTATCAACGCCATAATTGGCCACTGCGTCGATTCGCCTTGCGCCACCTCTACCAGTTGGTAGACATGTACCGACCATTTGGTAGACGACATGGACGTGCGCACCCAAATCCTGACCCAGGCGACCCGACTCTTTGCCGAGCAAGGGTATGACGGCACGTCGGTCCAAGAGATCGCGGACGCGGTCGGGATCCGAAAGCCAAGCCTCCTCTATCACTTCAGGTCCAAGGACGAGCTTCGCGAGCACGTGATCAGCGAGATGCTGGCGCACTGGAACGCCCTCCTGCCCACGCTTCTGATGAAGGCGACCCGCGAAGAGCGGTTCGAGGCCACGATGGAGGCGTTGAGCGAGTTCTTCATCGAAGATCCAGATCGCGCGCGGATCATCTTGCGCGAAACACTCGACCGCCCCGCGCAGATGCAGGCGCTGCTCGAGGAGTTCGTCCGACCGTGGATCGGCCTGATCGCCGAACAGTTGGACCGCGCGAAGGGCCAAGGTGCTGTGCGCGCAGACGTCGATACCGAGGCGTACGCGATCCAAGTGATCGCGATGGCCGTGTCGGGGACCGCCGTCATCGACACCTTGAAAACGATTCTCCCGGACGACCCTGTCCGGGGCACGACGCGAGAGCGCCACGTGCGCGAGTTAACCCGGGTGGCTCGCTCGAGCCTGTACACAGACCAAGACGCCGAGAGGTAACCATGGCGAACTTCTTCAAAGACAACGACGACCTTCAGTACTACTTCAACAAGGGCATCGACTGGGCGCCTCTGGTGCGCATCAGCGAGCATGACTACGTCGACACCGATGGCGAGGGCCACAAAGACCTCGAAGAAGCGCTGACGTTCTACCGAGACATCGCCGAGATGGTAGGGGAGTTCGTCGCCGAGGAGATCAAGCCCCACGAAAAGCAGATCGACCACGAGGGCGTGTCCCTCGTCGAGGGCGAGGTTGTGTTCCCAGATCGGCTTCGTGAGATCTTCGACAAGATCAGGGATCTCGAGCTTCATAGCCTGACCCTCCCCCGCGAGCTCGGCGGGATGAACGCGCCCATGCTGCTGTACTTCATCAACAGCGAAATGATGGGGCGCGCCGACGTCTCCGTGATGGCCCACCACGGCTTTCATGGCGGCATGGCGATGGCAGCGCTCGTCTTCTCGGTTGCCGAAGGCACGTCCGAGATCGACCCCACCACGGGCCGCATCGTCAAGACGCGCTGGGAAGAAGCGATCCGCGAGATCGCCGCAGGCGACGCATGGGGATGCATGGACATCACCGAGCCGGACGCGGGCTCCGATATGGCAGCCCTGCGCGCCGTCGGACAGCAGGACGAAGACGGCAACTGGTTCGTCACGGGTGAGAAGATTTTCATCACCTCAGGGCACGGGAAGTATCACTTCGTGATCGCCCGAACCGAGGAGCTGGACCCCAAAGACCCGATGTCGGGATTGAAAGGTCTTTCGATGTTCGTGGTACCGACGTACCACGAGGATTCCGAAGGCAATCGGACCCGCGTCGTACAGTTGAGCCGAGTCGAAGAGAAACTCGGGCATCACGGGTCGGCAACCTGCGGCCTGGTGTTCGACAAGGCGCCGGCCGAACTCGTGGGCAAGCGGGGCGAGGGCTTCAAATACATGCTCACGCTCATGAACAACGCCCGCCTCGGGGTTGGATTCGAGTGCCTTGGCTTGTGCGAGTCAGCTTATCGCACCGCGCTCGCCTATGCCTCGGAGCGGTCCTCCATGGGCAAGACCATCGATCGGCATGAGATGATCGCCGACTACCTCGAAGGCATGCAGACCGACGTGCAAGGGATCCGGGCGCTTGCGATCACGGCCGGTTTCCACGAGGAGATGGCTCAGAAGCTCGACCTCGTACTCAAGTTCGGCGGCCTCGACGCGCTCGAGACCAAGAAGATCGAGCGTGAGCTGAAGTCGCATCAGCGAAAGTCGCGTCGCATCACGCCGCTTCTCAAGTACTTCGCGTCAGAGAAGGCGGTCGAGCACTCCCGCATGGCACTCCAGATCCACGGCGGTAACGGCTACATGACCGAATACCTGCCGGAGAAACTACTTCGTGATGCGTTGGTCATGCCCATCTACGAGGGGACCAGCCAGATTCAGGCACTGATGGCAATGAAGGATACCCTCGGGGCGATCATCAAGAACCCGCAGGCGTTCGTGCGCCGGATTGCACAGACCCGATGGCGTTCGCTCTCGGCGCGCGATCCGTTCGAGCGGCGCGTCGCGGCACTCCAGGCGGTCTCGCTCGCGGCGCAGCAACACCTCGTGCTCAAGACTGCAGGGGACAAGTTCAAGGGACTCGTCGGCAGGCCGATCGGCGAGTGGCCCGACGAGCTCACGAAGAACTGGGACCCGAAGCGCGATTTCGCGTACGCGATGCTGCACGCCGAACGATTGATTCAGCTCCTAACGCACGTGATGATCGCCGAGCTCCTTCTCGCACAGGGGCAGCGGCACCCGGAACGCCTCGACGTCTTGGAGCGTCACCTCGACCGATGCGAAGCCCACGCGCGATTTCTGCTCGATGAGATCACGACGACTGGCGAGCGACTGCTCGGCAAGCTCTCAATCTCCGCCACCGAGGCGGCGCAAGAAGCGGCCGAGTGAGCGCCCACTGAACCAGCTCTGACGATACCAACCGTTGGCGGTGTACCAGGCGTGAGTCTCGGCGACCCCGTCGGCGAGTTGGGTCTCCCCGACGAACCCGAAATCCTCACGAGCTGCATCGGCGCTGCAGGTCCAGGCGTCCTGCGCCCCCATCTTGGCCTTCTGACGGTTGAGAAGGCGGGGCTTCCCGTCGATCCGGGTGACGACGTCGCCCCCAAACGCCGCGAGGTGGACCACCTGCTCTGGAAGGTCGATCGTGCAGGTCTTGCCATCCATCTGTGACACGATCGCGTCCTGCAGTACTTCCCAACTCACCGGTTCCCCCGTGCTGAGGAAGTAGCCCTTGCCCACCGTGTTCTCGTGTGCCGCGCACTCGACGATCGCCCGCACGCAGTCGTCGACGTAGATCATGGAGCCAAGTCGGTGTCGGTTTCCGAAGAAGGCGTTGATGCCGGACATCGCGCTTTGGAAGAGATTGAAATAGTCGACATCGCCTGGTCCGTAGACACCGGCGGGGCGGGCGATGGTGAACGGAAGGCTCGACCCCTCGACCACGCGCTCCGCCTCGAGCTTGCTCTGCCCGTAGAACTCGATCGGCTCGCGCGGGTCGGTCTCATGGAGTGGATGGTTGACTCTGGATGGTCCGTACGACGTGAGGGACGAGACCAAGACGAATCGCTCGATGCCGGGGTGAGCGCGCTCCAACGCGCGCACCAGATGCTCTGTCGGCACCACGTTGCCGTCGCGAAAGTCGTCGTAGGTCCTTCCCTTGGTCACGCCCGCCACATGAAACAGGTACGCAGGCTTTTCGGCGGCCATCAGGCTCGTCAGCTGATCGACGTCGGAGTAGTCCGCGACCACCGATCGCCATGACGGTGTCGGGGAGCCCGCCCGGCGAACGGAGACCACCTCGCTTCCCGCGGCTTCGAGTGCGCCGCACAGACGGCGGCCGATGAACCCGCTGCCTCCCGTCACCAGGACTGTGCCCTCGAGCTTACGAACCGACATCGCCCTGTGGTGCACCGACGGGTTGCAAGATGCAAGCCCGGATTGACGCAGCGAGCGGACTGCGAAAGCCTAGCAGGGTGAGCGACTCATTTCAGACAATCTCCCCGGTGGATGGC
>JBATTM010000689.1:0-8342 GCA_049670545.1 Polyangiales bacterium | reverse complement strand
CGGGGACGCGCCGCGGTCACGTGCTTCTTCGCTCGTGATGCCAGCTGCCGGCACGCGCTCGGGGTTCGTTCGAGCGCCTCTGCGACCTCCTGATGACTGAAATCGAAGACTTCGTGAAGCAGAAACGCGGCGCGCTCGAGCGGGGATAGGCGCTCGAGCGCGAGCATCAAGGCCATCGAAACGTCCTGCGCGAGCTCGGTCGCATCGTCGACCGCAATCTCCCCTGTGTCGAGCACGGGCTCTGGCAACCATGGGCCCACGTATCGCTCTCGCTGGGCACGCGCAGATTTCAGGGAGTCGAGGCACAGGCGGGTGACGGTGGTCGACAGAAACGCCCCGGGGCTACGAATCGCAGCGCGATCGGCCCGCTCCCAACGAAGGTACGCCTCCTGCACGATGTCTTCGGCGTCAGCGACCGACCCTGTCATCCGATACGCCAGCGCCCGAAGCGACCGCCGATGCGATTCGAACGGGATTTCGGTTTTCGAGGATGCGCTCAAAGGGCCTCGTGGGGCGTGAGAACCGGATCGCCCGCCACCCGAACGACGGCACAACTGTGCCCGAACCCGAGGGCGTACTTCAAGGTTGGATACAACCGAGAGGAAAGCATCGCGAACGCGAGTGAT
Source organism: Polyangiales bacterium (assembly GCA_049670545.1). GTDB lineage: Bacteria > Myxococcota_A > Polyangia > Polyangiales > Houyiibacteriaceae > SG8-38. The sequence goes on along the minus strand of JBATTM010000689.1, from coordinate 7,716 downwards.
ACCAACCCTAGATCTCCGAACCGTTCGACGACGTCCCGCCTGAGCGAATCCGCCTCCGGAGCGCGCGCAAGAACGGCTCGCGTGAACGATGCCGCGAGACGCGCATCAGGCGAAAGCTCATCGAAGGTTCCCGTCAGGGCTGCCCGGATCGTGGCGGGTGGAATGCCTTCCCGCTCCGCCATCGAGGCAACCAGTTGTGTGCACGGTCCGCAGTCTTCCTGCCGCGCAGTGAAAATGCGGGCGGCATGCCAGCATTCGTCCGGCACGCCTTGTCGAAAGGTACCGAGACCTGTCGCCTTGTGAAAGAGGATCATGGCCTTCCGGCTCGTGCGAAGAAGCATACGAGCGTAGTCCATGTCGTAAGAGAACTCGGTCTCGAACGCGTCGATCTTTCTGCCAATGATCCAGGAAAGCATGACTGTCTCCTCGTCTTGGGCCGCGGTGGGCCGTTTGATCGATCGACGAGACACGCACCGATTTTGTGACACGCTCACGCGGAAATCTACGCAGCACCTGCGTTTGACGCGGGAAATTCGATGTATTCACGAATGAGCGTGAGAGCCAGGTCATGGTCGGACGCGGGGCGATCCGCAGAAGAGATCACACCGCGCTGGTAGAGGTCAGTCAGCAGCGGGCGGAGAATCGTGTCGAGATCGAGGTCGTCGCGATGCTGTTCCGTGAGCGTCCGCTCATCCTCCGAGGCATAGCAGTATGCTTTCCAGGAGACTGAGAATCGAACTTCGTCCCAGGTGTAGTTCGCGACCGTCGCGTCGCCGTCTCGCACGAACCAGCCGCCGTTCTCGAACCGCAGCTTCATGCCAGGAACCAATGGAGGAAGGGGTTGGGTCTCCGCCACGCGATCGACTCCATGGAACACGGTATCGGTGTCGAGGAGGATCGCCGTATTCGCTTTGACCGGCAGTGTTCGTGCCGCAGCCTGCGGACCTTCGGGGTAAAACGCGAAGGCGCCACCTTCGCATGGGCTGAAGTACGCGACGCCCGTCGCGATGTGTCGACGCCATTTGGCGAACAGCCCCGAGTGATGCATCACGACCAGGAGCCATTGCGGAAACCGATGCCTGTCTGCGCCCCGGAACTCGGGCACATCGGTATGGACCGCGAGTTCCTGGCCTGGTACGAGAATGTTGGCGTAGACGATGTTGGGGACGACTACGGTCCGGTCATGAATCTTGCGCGCCGCTGCGATGAAGCCTGGATGGTTCAAGAAGGGACCGATGCCATCTATCGACGATGCGTCGTACGCGTAGGTCTCCCGGAAGTAGTTGGTCCGTGCCACAAGCGTCGCCACATCCTCGCGGCGACCGAACCGTCCGCCTGTGTTGAGGAAGTTCGCCGCAGCATCGTAGCGTTGAGGCAAGTCGGGTGCGATGGAAATTTCGTTGGTTACGTCCTCCGCGTATGAACCGTACTCCCTCTGTGACTCGCACAATCGCAGCATCGCTGCGACCTGCGCGTCATGCATCAACGGGTCGAAAGTCTCGAAAGTCGCTGTCATGGGTCACACTCCCTCGGCACAAGGCCGGATGGTAGCAGGGCGTTTCGGAAAACGGGGCACCCCGCGGTGCGGTGAACGCTGGACTACGCTAGGACTGGAGCGAGATGAGAGCCTCGATCAAAAAAAGTGGCCTCGCCCTCGGCCTGGCTGGGATTGCGATCGCGGCCATCGCAGCGATCGTGTGGGCTAACAGGGCTCCCGACGAGGAGACCTGGCAACCGGCGACCGAGGGCTTCCTCGCGGTAGCGACTCCGTGCTGTACCGAGGCCTCGCTGTGGGACAGTCTCTCGACCGAGTCACCAGATCACCAGCGACCCCGTGCGGCGACGCCCGCGGAGGCCGCGGCATGGCTGAACACCTGGCCCTATCGCGAACGCGGGGCCAATTCGGACATGGAGGAGCCCGCGGTCTCGATGCGAAGCAGTGAGGTGCGTTGCGTAGGCCCACCGTCCGGTCCACCCGTGCCCCGGAACGACGATGACGAAGAAACCATCGCGGCGCTCTCGAAGAGTCCAGCGTGCGTGTACGCACGCTGGAAGGTGTGGAAGAACGGCGCCCGTGGTGGACGCCCGAATGAACGCCATACGGTCTGGGCAGACGAGAGCGGCTTGTTGCACGGGCGGGTCGACTATTGGGGAGGCCCATAGCCACGCCCGCGAAGTCGGGCAATTCCGACCGATCGTGACCTGGTTTGGGGGTCCATCGATCCACGTGCGACACTGTGGACACGATGATCGATGCGGCTTGGGGGAGCCTCGCGACGAGGTGTGGAATCGGAGCAATGGTGGCACTCGCGGTCGTCGCGACTGTGGGGTGTACCGGCGAACTCTCCGGCGCAGACCCAGGCGCTACGCCACACAGTGGAACGGGAGGTGCTGGAGTTGGTGGATCCGGTAACGTCGGCGGCACGGGTCCCGCAGGCGGGGGCACCGGTGGCGATGATACGACCACGAACCCCACGCCCGGCACAGGTGGACGAGGCGGCGCAGGGGGCGGCGAGCCCGTCGAGCCTCCCGCCGGTTCGATCCCGATGTTTGTGGCGCAGGGACACGCGGGGCGCACGACGGTCTCCTGCGATGACGGCCATACCTGGGTAGCCGATAAGTCGAACGATGATTCCATACTGTGTTTCGAAGAGGGGTTCGATTGCGACCACGACGCAGGCGCGGGCCGTGGCATCACCTGGGGCGACGGTTGGTTCTACGCGACCTTCGGTTGGGGAACGCCAGGCGACGTCCGCAGAAGCGACGACGGTGTCGACTGGGAAACCGTGCTTTCGGGAACGACATTCGGCGGCGTCGCGTATGGAAACGGCAGGCTGGTCGCTGCGAATCGACCAGCGCGATACTCGGATGACCAGGGCGTCACTTGGATGAACGCCGGTGACTCAGACCTAACAGTTTGGACTTTGCGCGGTGCAGGGTTCGCCCCAACGCATGGTGGTCGATTCGTCATGGCGGCAAGCGGTGGGATCGCAGAGATCACCGTCAGCGCAGACGGTCATACATGGTCGCAACCCGAGTCGAGTCCGGCGGACTGCGGCGACGGAATCCAAACCGACGGGGGAATCGTCTACAGGAATGGCACGATCGTGGCGATGGGCTCGACCGCTGTCGCGTGTCGCTCGACCGACGGTGGGGCGACTTGGACGTCAAGCGCCATCGGTGGATCGATCACATCACAGCTCGTGTTCTCCGGCGGCCAGTTCATGGTGTGGGGGAATGGCACGCTCTACCGAAGCACCGATGGAGTCACGTGGACGACGACCCCGCTATCACCCGCGAATTTGAACCTCGGACCCGTCGCCGTGAGCGACTCGGGGACGTTCGTCGGTGTCAAGGGCGGGTGGCTCGTGTCCTATGATAAACAGGCCTTCTACCGGAGCGCCGACGGAGTCACTTGGGAGACGCTCCCTGGTAGCGCCTTCGACGGTAGCCATCCAATTCGGTTCATCTCGTTCGGATACGGCAAGCGCAGCGCCGCGTGTCCTGACTAGGGTTTGGCCGCGGCGTGCGCCGCGATCAATTGTTCGGCGTGCTCCGCCAAGGTGTCTTCGACCGGAATGTAGTCAATCCCGAGTTCCTCGCGGCTTCGCGAGTTGTCGAAGTCGATCGCGTGGCCGGCGTTGCCGCGGAGAAACTTCCACGAGAACCCTTGAGGCGGGCCGAACAGGTACAGCATCGGGGTAGGAATGAGTCCTTTGGGAAACGGGTGCTTGCCTCCGACCCTCGAGCGCAGGAGTCCTCCCATCTCGAGGAACGTCTTCGATTCCGAGACGAGAATGAAACGGCCCTCGACAGGTCTGACCGCCGCCTCGACATGCGCCTTCGCAACATCACGCACGTCGACGACTCCAAAACAGAGGGGCGGTGCGCCAAACTTGTAGCGCCCTCGCAACATGTCGCGCATGAACTTGATGCTCTCCGAGTCAGCGCGCGATGTCTTGCTCGGCCCAAGCACGAAGCCCGGGTTGATCGTGGCTAGCTTCCAACGCCCTTGCGCATTGCACAACTTCCAAGCCTCCTTCTCTGCCAAGGTCTTGGAGTAGCTATACGGTTGGTGTTGGGCCGAACTGGTGGTGTTCCACTGCTGTTCCGTGAACTTCCCGCCAGGGACGCCGCGAAGGTCCCAGTTGTCGCCGTAGATCGCGGCGACACTAGACGTGAGCACCACCTTGTCGACAGACGTCTCCCTGTTGACCGACTCGAGAACGTTCCTGGTACCGGCGACCGCCGGCGCGATCAGTTGCGCCTGTGGGTCATTGACCTTCCCGACGATGAATGGTGAAGCCGTATGAATGACCGTGCCGGCGCCGGACACCGCGTCATCGAAGCTTCCCGGATCGAGCAGGTCGGCTTTGACCAGTTGCAATGTTCCGGGGAGCTGAGCGTCCATCTCCGAGAGGTGTGCGCACTTCGTCGAGTTACCAGGGTCGCGCACGGTGGCGCGTACGGTGGCCCCTCTTCGAAGGAGCTCGTAGACCACCCAGGACGCGGCGTACCCAGAAGCTCCGGTAACGGCAAACGCGGGATGAGACGCAAGGTCAGTCATGGTTCGGTTTTCTCCATCCGGGTCTGAGCGGACTTGATTCGATGCGCTACCCTATGCCATGGCCATCGATGACACCACCGTTCACGACTTCGCGGTGCGACGTGACGATTTCAAGCAGTCGTCCTTCTTTGAGAGACCGCTACCCGACCTCGATCCCGGACAAGCGCTTCTTCGTGTGGACCGCTACGCGTTGACCGCAAACAACGTGTCTTATGCCGCCGCGGGGGATGCTCTCGGGTACTGGAAGTTCTTCCCCGCGGAGCCAGGGTGGGGGCGCCTTCCCTGCTTCGCGTTCGCAGACGTGGTTCAGTCGACAGATTCTGGCGTCTGCGTGGGGGAGCGATACTTCGGCTACTTTCCCATGTCCACGCACCTGCTCGTGACGCCGGAGCGCGTCAAGGGGGGCAGCTTCATCGACGGGACCGAACACCGCCGATCGCTCCCCGCGGCTTACAATCGGTACACCGAAGTGGGCGCGGATCCGTTCTACGAGGAGCGCTTCGAGGATGCGCAGATGCTGATCAAGCCATTGTTCATGACCTCGTTTCTCATTGACGATTTCCTCGCGGAGAACGCGTTCTTCGGAGCGCGCGCCGCGATCGTCACGAGCGCGTCGAGCAAGACGTCGATCGCGCTGGCCAGCCAACTCGAGCACCGGTCGCTCAACGTCGTGGGACTGACATCGACGCGCAACCAAGCATTCGTCGAGAGTCTCGGCCTCTACGACGAGGTCGTCACCTACGACGCGATCGAGTCACTGAACCCGGATCAGGACTCGGTCGTGATCGACATGGCGGGCAACGTTGAAGTCACGCGTCGATTGCACGAACACTCGAGGGAGCGTCTCAAACACCACTGCATCGTCGGAACGACTCACTGGGAAAACGGGGGACACAGCGCCGATCTCCCCGGAGCCAAACCCGAGTTCTTCTTTGCGCCCACACAGATCAAGAAGCGATCTGCGGACTGGGGGCCGGTAGGGCTCCAGACTCGAATCGGCGAAGCGTGGGGCCCTTTCGTCGAAGGCACCCCGAGCTGGCTGACGGTGGTACGGGCCTACGGGCGGGACGGCGTAGCCGCAACGTACGACGAGGTGATCCTTGGTCGAACGGTGCCACACGAGGGTCACGTGCTGTCGCTATGGAATGCGCCGTAGGCGACGGCGGAACAGCATGACGACCACGCCGACGAGGCTCAGCCAGCCGGGCCAGTCGCCGAGATACGCGTACATCGTCTGACCGTCCATCATGCGGACGGTGCCGCGAAGGTTCTCGCGGGTCTCGACCCCCGTACGCGCCACGATGCGTCCGACCGGGTCGATGATCGCGCTGATTCCCGTGTTGGTTGAGCGCACCAGGTATCGACGGTGTTCGATCGCGCGAAACTGAGAAAGGACCAGGTGAATCCACGGCTCTTGGGTATCGCCGAACCAGGCGTCGTTGGTCAGATTGATCAGCAGGTGCGGGTCGGCATGACGGACCATGCGGCGTGTGAACCCCGGAAGAACATCCTCATAGCAAATCGGGGTCGAGATCCGCCACGGCCCGAGGGTCAGCGGATCGAGATGGCTGCCCGGTGTGAACCGGCCACTGTTCGGGGACACATCGTAGAGAACGGGAAAGGTCTCGCCGAACGGGAGGTACTCGCCGAACATCAAGAGGAACGTCTTGTCGTAGCTCTCCCGGACGATACCCTCCTCGTCGACCAGGAAAGCCGTGTTGTAAACACGGCGACGACCGCCCTCACGAGAGACGGATAGAGCCCCGAAGAGAATCGGCGTCCGGATGTCCTGCTGAACCGCGGCGGCGGTCATCGGGAGATCCCGCGGGAGCTTTCTTCCGAACGCGGACTCCGGCCACACCAAGAGATCAAGCGCACCGTCGGCCTCGAGCTCGAGGCTCTGCTCGACGAGACGGCGATGACCCTCCGCGCGGTTCTTGCGCTTCTCGAAAATGCCCATGTTGACTTGGATCAGACCGACCTCGAACGTCGGAGCGTCCGCGACCGCCTGGTCGACCTGTGCGATCCGAATGGCGCCGTAGAGGAGAGTGAAGGCCACGAAGATGGTGGACACGAGCAACGTACCGACGGGGACGGATCGCGCCCCGAGCCACCAACGGAGTGTCTCGAAGACAGCGACGTTGACCAAGCCGATGAGGGCGGTCACCAGCAAGGGGCCGCCGAGGTCTGCCGTCTGTACGAGGATCGGTACCTGCAGCAGCGTGTTCGACAGGTAGATCGGGAAGAGTTTCGGGAAAAGCCATTCCGCGAGCAGGAATGCACTGAGCCCTGCAGCCGCGATGCCCCACCCGCGACGGCGGATCCCCCAGTAGAGCACCCCCATTCCCGCATACTGGGCGCCGAGATAGACCGCGAAGACGCCAAAAATCGCAGCAGAGGGAAGAAAACCGAAACCGGAAAACACTTCGAAGAACTCGACCAGCCAGTGATAGCCGCCTGCGTTTCCGATCGTTCCGTAGGTCCAGCTCAGCGCAAGCACGGCTTTCCACGTACGATCCTTCGCCAATTCGATGGCGGCCCAGAACGGGACGAGCGCGACGAGCTCGAGCGGCCAGATGCCGAAGCCCGCCCACCCGAGGAAGATGATCACTCCGCCAAACACTGCCAGGCCGTAGGCGGCGAGAAGCGTCTTGTCCGTGGAGCGCGCGTTCACGGGGCGATTCCTAGCACGGGCCGATGACGCACGGGGAAGTCTTGTGTGCTGGAGCCCAGTCGCCATCGTGTCGCGACTCGCGTCGGCGGCATCGAGCTTGGTGCACCTCGGAAGTGCCTAGACGCGGAGTTTCGCGAACAGGAGCCAACTCACGTACACGACCAACGCGAGCAGCAACGGCGTGATGAGATAGAACAGACGCTTGCCGTGCTGCACCATGGACGCGCTTCGCTCTTGGATCTGCTCCGCGCGGTCCTGCAGCTTCTCGGTTCGCTTGTGCTGGCGCTCGATGAGCTCGGTCATCTGTTGCTGAAACTGAAGCGTTTGCCTCTGGATATCGCGTATTTCGGCGAGCAGTTCTTCGATGCGAGTCGGTTCCATCGTTCGGTACCAAGATACGGCGGTGGAGCGGACGCAGCCATTTTCTTGAGCACGACCAGTATGGGTCGTTCGGCTTCCGCTTAGCGGAAGACCC
>JBATTM010000688.1:0-6016 GCA_049670545.1 Polyangiales bacterium | reverse complement strand
ACCCCCGACCGAGGGCACCGCCTCGATGTCGCCCACGGGCTCGACGCAGTAGTCGGTCCGACCCACCACGCGGGCCACACCCGCGAGGTCAGCCACCGAGACGGTTTCACTCGGAACCAATGAAACGACACGCGCGGCGGGCGCCCTCATCCGAATTCGCTGCCCGAGGGCGTCCTCTACTTCGATCATGGGCCGCACTCCTCAGGGAAGCGTGGGCGCCCATCGCTGCGAGGTCGCTGATTTGCACCCAGGGTGTGGGGGGTGGTAGGTTCTTCGACCCGAAGCGTGTGTTTTCCGCGAGTGGGTTGGAGGGGACGCTGCCGATTCAGGACATTCAGAGGGCGCTCGCGGAAGCTGGCGTCGAAATCTACGAGTCCGGCTCCCAAGAGCTCCGGATCGCCGAACGGGTGCGCCTGCACATCATGGATTCGGGCGTGCGCGTCCTGGCCGGCCAAGGGGTGAGCGTGCAGTTCACGGCCAAGGTGCAGCGATCTGACGCGCCTTCCGCACAGCCCGACGAGCTTTTTCGGTGGGTCCGCGAGGCGGTCGGCTCGGAGGCGGCCGCGCGAGGCTACGCCGAGTCCGGTGCCGAAATCGTGGAAGTGAAAGACCCTGTCAACCAGGCCCGTGTTCTCGATGTCTGGCACGAGGTGACGTACCGCAAGCCACTCGACGATGTCAACGCGACGGTCGAGGAGGTGCAGTGGGCCCTCGACCTCGAAAAATACGTCAGGCCGTGACGCTCAACTCGCGGCGGCCGTGATCTCTTCCCCGACAACGACGTTCTCCGCAAACTGCCCTCTCGGACCGCTGCGCAGATCGTACGTGACGTGTTGACCCGGACGAAGCGTGCGGTACCCGTCGCCGGAAATCTGTGAGTAGTGAACGAAAATATCGGACCCATCTTCACCTGCGATGAAGCCCCATCCTTTCGCGTTATTGAACCACTTGACCAATCCTATGTGCATGACCCCTCGACTGGATTTGAACCACTCGGTTGTCCCCGGTCATGATGAAAACATCTATGCGAACGACAGGTTCGTCAAGTGCATTTCTCGATCCGAACGCGCGATGACAAACGACAGCACTACGGGTAGAGCGCGACGCTGCGCCAACCGGTCTCGTCCCGATGGTAGAGCCGCCGATCATGCAGCCGATCGCCCCTGTTTTCCCAGAACTCGATAGAACTCGCCGCGATCCGATAGCCGCCCCAAAACGGAGGACGCGAAACGGAAACATCCTCGAAACGCTTTCGTGCTTCCACGACCTGGACGTCGAGCGTCGTGCGCGTGGTCAACTCCGCACTCTGGCGCGAAGCCCACGCACCGATCTGGCTTCCGCGGTCTCGAGTGGCGAAGTACGAATCCGCTTCGGCGTCGGCGACGCGCGACACCTCGCCGGAAACGCGCACCTGGACGCCGGTCGTATGCCAGTGAAATGCGAGTGCCGCGTGGGGATTGTCGGCAAGCTCCTTGCCTTTGCGGCTCTCGAAGTTCGTATAGAAGACGAAGCCGCGGTCATCGAAACCTTTCAAGAGCACGAATCGCACCGAGGGCCGTCCTTCCCCATCGGCGGTCGCGAGCGCACAACGGCTGGCCTCGAACGGTTCCGCCCTCTCGGCGCGGGCAAACTCCTCAGCGAATCGCGCGATCGGGTCGCGCGAAATCACGAAAACGGGCCCTGATCGAGGTGCTTCTGGGCGATGTCCGCCCATGACCCGGCCGGCTCGAGCGCCAGGTAGTGGTGCCAATGCGGGCGGGCTTCGTTCGGGTCTCCGCGCTCCTCGAGCGCCATCGCCAAGTTGAAGTGTGCGTCCGCGAAGGAAGGATCGCTCCGAACCGCCTTGCGGAACAATGCAATGGCCTCGTCGACCGCGTTTCGCTCGAAGTGAAGAAACCCGAGATTGTAGAGCGCTTCGGGCTGCTCGGAATCGATCTCCAGCGCACGGCGGTAGAAGGTCTCGGCGACGTCGAGGCGATCGCGACGGTAGTTGAGGTTTCCGAGGTTCGTGAGTGCGTTCGAGAGTGATGGGTCGAGCGACAGGGCCGCGTGGTACGCCTCCTCGGCCTGCTCGAATGTCCCTGCCTCCTCGTCGAGTCGGCACCCTTCGAGGTAGTATTCGTACGCGCGCGAACGGTCCGCGCCACCGGAGCGCAGCACGCGCACCACGTCCGACTCGAGCTCGTCAATGTTGAAGTCCAGCACTCGCTGACCCGTGGTGGGTTCGTAGGTCCCCTCCTCGTCCTGAACCAAGACGGACTTGCCATCCGCGACGACGCGCATCTCCGAGAGCGGCCGCGCCGTGCCAGGCAACGTCTCTCGCAATGTCTCGACGGTGCGTCGTACTTGTTGAAGGGGCACGCCCTGTTCGAGTAGCCCTTTGGCCGCGCGCACCCCCACCAAGTCCCGAAAGGTGTAGTAGTTGCGCCGCCCGACCCGTGCCGACGGCTCGATGAGTTGTGATCGATGCCAGTATCGAAGACGCGACGGGCTGTAGCCGAAGAGCTTGGCCACCTCGGACACGGTGAACAGCCCGGCCCCTGGGTCGGTGCCCGATTCCGCATGCTTCGCGGGCTCGTGGGACGTCTCGCGGGCGGTCGTCCGCGCCAGTTTGCCGTCCGCCCCGAACCCAACGCGGATCACGTTGTCTCGCTCGCCACCTTCGCCCAACGTCTTCTCCCCGGCTGAGAATAAGCCGACGGGATGCGGACGCAAGGCTGGAGTTGCCCGAAGGGGCGGTCTGGCGTCGCGGTGCTAGAGTCGGCCCATGGCGCACCCCCCCGAAAGCGGGCCTATCGGGTTCCTCTCGGACATCCATGGCAATCTCCCCGCCCTCGAAACCGTCTTGGTCGAGCTCGAACGGCTGGGGGTCAAGCGCATTTATGTCGCCGGAGACCTGCTGCTCGGGGGTGCCGAGCCGCTGGCCGTCTGGCACCGCCTCCAGGAGCTCGGCGCGGTGTGCACGCGCGGCCTGTCCGACATGGCGCTCGGCTCGGTCGACCCGAACACCTTGTTGCCGCTGGACGAAGAGCAGCGGCGACAGGCGCGCGCATTCTCCGAAACCCGAAGCGCGATTGGCGATCTGGTGGCGGAACGCCTTCGCAGGCTACCCGAACATCAACGCATTCCCCTACTCGATGGGCGCGAGGTCTTGATGGTGCACGGTTCCCCCGCGGACAACGGCCGGGAGGTCAGTCACGACCTCACCGACGAAGAGATCTTCCCGCTGCTGGCAGACGACCCCGCCGACATCATCGTCTGTGGCGCGACGCACGTCCCGTTTCAGCGAACCGTAGGGGAGTATCACGTGGTGAACGTAGGTTCGGTCGGTGCCGCACCGGAGGGTCCTGTAGCGCACTACACGGTCCTCACCCCGCGAATGAGTGGCGCGGACGTCCTTCAAGATTGGATCAGCTACGAGACCCCAGCCGCATCCTGAGCACGACCCAACTACACTGCGGCCGCTGTTGGCTGCTCGTCGGGTTCCGAATCCATCTTCAGCATCTCGACCCGCCGCACGTGACGCTCGTCTGCATCGAGTACGACGATACGAAACGCCCCCGTGACCATCGTCTCGCCGATCGCGGGAACCTTCCCCGCAAGGTGGACCAGCAGCCCCCCGAGGGAATCAAACTCGGATTTGTCGTCGCAGATCGCTTCGCCGAGATGCTCCTCGAGGTCGTAGACCGAGATCCCCGCGTCCACGAAGTAGTGACCGGGCGACCGCTCGAACACCAACGGCGCCTCCTCGTCGTACTCATCCTGAATTTCACCGACGATCTCCTCGACGATATCTTCCAACGTCACGATGCCTGCGGCCCCTCCAAACTCATCCACGACGACCGCGAGGTGGGAGCGCCTCCGTTGCATCTCGCGAAGCAGGCCGCCGATCTTCTGGCTCTCCGCCGCGAAGAAAACCGGCTTGCGAATCATGTCCGACAGCTCGAGCTTGGAGACTTCGTCCCCGTTTCGGACGACTTGGAACAAGTCCTTGGCGTATAGGACCCCCTCGACGCGATCGATCTGGCTTCGGTAGACAGGGTACCGGCTGTGGCCGGATTCGATGACCAGCGCGAGCGCCTCGTCGACGCTGATCTCGATGTCGAACGCAACGACCTGTGTGCGTGGGACCATGATCTCGCGAGCCACGGTATTCTTGAACTCGAGAACGCTACGGAGCATGCGCGCGTGGTCTTCGGCGATCGATCCCGTCTCCTCGCCCTGCTCGATGACATGCTCGACCGTGAGATCGGTGAGGCGACCAGGATCGTCCGCCTTCACCGCAGGGACGAATCGCGCGACGAGGGCACTCACCCAGGTCAGCGGCGTCGCGAGCGGCGTGAGGACCCACTCGATCGGGCGAAGCCACTTCCACACCCGGACCGTCGCCTCGGCTGACCGACGCTGCACGACGGTCCCGGTAACGGTCGCGATGATCGCGTAGGTCGCCGCCACCAGAAGGACACCTATCAGTGCACCGCCCAGGCTCCCGGACTGTATCGATGAGTATCCGACAAACCCGGCGGCGAGTGAGACACTGAGCACCCGGCCCAACAGGAGTCGAGACTGGACGGCCTGGAGGTTCTTGAAGATCCGGTCTGCAACGGCGGCGTTCGGCCCTTCCGACTCGGCCAGCGCCTGCAACCCCGCTTCGCCCAGATTGCGAAGCCCCGCACTGACGCCGGCAAGCAAAGCGCCTAAGCCCACGCCGCCAAGAACACCGGCGGCCAACTTTATACTGGGAACGTCCAAGACCTTGAGACTCTACTAGAGTACCGAGGAGGCGAATCCGCCGCAACAGAGTCGGCGGGGCTCAGTCACGCTGGCCACGAAGCGCCCGAATTCGCAGGCGAAGGGCGTTGAGACGGATGAAGCCGGTGGCGTCTTGCTGATCGTAGACGTCGTCCTCTTCGAACGTTGCGAAATCGGCGTCGTAGAGCGAGTTGGGGCTCCGACGCCCGACCACATCGGCGTTGCCCTTGAATAGCTTGATGCGGACGTCCCCCGACACGTCTCTTTGCGACTCGTCGATGAGTGCCTGAAGCATCTCGCGCTCGGGTGCGAACCAGAACCCGCGGTAGACCAGTGCGGCGTACTCGGGGATGAGGCCGTCACGAATTCGGAGGACCTCACGATCGAGCGTAATCGACTCGATCGCGCGATGCGCTTTCTGCAAGATGGTCCCGCCAGGTGTCTCGTACACGCCTCGCGACTTCATCCCCACGTATCGGTTTTCCACGATGTCGACGCGCCCAACGCCGTGCTTCGCCCCGAGGTCGTTGAGCCTGCCGATCAAGTCTGCAGGGCCCATCAGCTCTCCGTCGATACTCACTGGGTCACCCTTGTCGTATCCGATGACGACGTACTCGGCCTGGTCAGGAGCATCCTCGGGCGCCGTGGTCCATCGAAACATGTCCTTGAGAGGCTCGTTCCACGGATCCTCGAGGATTCCACCTTCGTAGCTCACGTGAAACAAGTTCGCATCGATCGAGTACGGCTTCTCGGCGGTCACTTCGATCGGAATGTTCTTCTCTTTGCAGTAGGCGATGCAGTCGCTCCGCGACCGAAGCGACCAGGTTCGCCACGGGGCGATGACTTGAATCCGCGGATCGATCGCCATTGCGGTGAGCTCGAAACGCACCTGGTCGTTGCCCTTGCCGGTGGCTCCGTGCGCGATCGCATCGGCCCCCTCTTCTCGGGCAACATCCATCATGGCCTTCGCGATGACCGGGCGCGCGATCGAGGTCCCAAGCAGATAGTCTCCCTCGTAGACGGCATTGGCCCGGAGCATCGGAAAGCAGAAGTCGCGCGCGAACTCTTCCTTGAGATCAGCGATCACGCATTTGGAAGCCCCGGTTGCCCGCGCCTTCTCATCCAGTCCACCGAGTTCTTCCCCTTGGCCGACGTCCCCGCAAAACGCGATGACCTCTACGCCGTAGGTTTCCTGGAGCCAGGTGAGAATGACTGATGTGTCGAGGCCGCCGCTATAGGCGAGCACGATCTTCTTCGGGGACCC
>JBATTM010000687.1:0-3303 GCA_049670545.1 Polyangiales bacterium | reverse complement strand
GCTCCGAACACCACGATCGGGGTGGACAGTGGAAGTGCCACACCGTCGTGCGCGGCCTTCCAGCCCACGGATTGTTCGGGGTCCGCAACTTGCTCTGGAAGCTGTGCTCCGTCAGGAGAGCTTGCGAGCGCTTCGCCATCGGGGCTGAAATACGAGGGGTCGCCCAACGACTTTCCGTCGACGTCGGAGCGCCACCAAAGGTCGCCGGCCTGCGTTGTATACGTCGCACTGGACTCGGTCTTCCATCCATTCCCAGCATCCCCGAGGCGCACCGTGATGTTGACGCCACCCGGCAACGCTACGTGTTCAAACCGGGTGATCCCACCCTGATCGAGGGAGAAGGCGCCCGCTGACCGGACGACCGCGGTTCCTTCGCCGGTGGTGACGAAGGAGCGTAGTCGAAACAAACGCCCTTTCCGGTTCGCGCCCCAGGCGACATAACATCTAGTACCGCGAAATTCGGCACTCATCGTCAGTCCGATGGGCTAAGAGAGAATACCTACTCTTCGGCGAAACCTTTCCTTTTCTCTATGAGCTGTCTCCAAACACGCAGAAGTTCACGGCGACGCCCGACGTTCGTCCACTCCGCCTCGGGCCGTGGCGAGTGTCGACTCCGATCTGCTACGAGGACATCTTGCCGGCTCACGTCCGACGTATGGTCAATGACGGAGACCCACACGTGGTGGTGAACTTGACGGACGACGTCTGGCTCGGTGTCGGGCAAGCGCCTTGGATCCACTTCTGGCTCGCGGTGCCACGGGCTGTGGAACACCGGCGGTACCTCGTGCGGGCGACGAACAGTGGCGTGAGTGCCATCATCGATCCTGTCGGTCGCATCGTCTCGCACACCAGCGTGGGGACGCGGGCAAATCTCGAGGGAACCGTCCGCATGATGTCGGGGACGACCGTCTACGGGCGATTCGGCGACTGGCCCGGGTGGCTCAGCCTCGGCGTCGTTGCATTCATGTCGTTTCGACGCACCGCGCTCTGAACGGCCTCCGCTTTCACCATCTCGAACCGACGGCGAATGTAGCGTCTCACCAAACGGGTGATTCGGCGGTCGTAGGCCACAAACCGATCAGAACTGCGATGTGCCACACATTCCAAGTTTGGGAGGTCAGGCCTAAGCACGCTAGCTTTTCAGGGGAAGGTGGGGCCCAAATGAACGTGAAGAGTCTGATCGTGGGGATCGCTGCAGTCGTGGCATGTTCGGCTTGTTCTTCTGACGCCGGGGGCGGAGGCGCGCCCCCAGACGATGATGTCCCAGGCGGCGGCAATTCATCGCTGCCGATGTCCTCGGAAGTCACGGTGACCGAGGTGGGGCAGCCACCAGGCGGTCTTCAGACGACGTGTGAGTACGGCAATGCGTGGCGCCTACACGGTCAGCACGGCCAAAACGTTTCCGTCGTGCCGCAACGCCGGTACGTCAGTAGCTGCATCGACGATTCAGGGCCTCGAATGTTCGTGTCGCTTCCCGTGAGCGACGGGGACACCCGGTCCCAATACGTGTTCGAGGCGACACTCGCTGAAGATGGGTCGTTCACGCTCTCGGGCAACGCTTTGCATATGTCGCAATGTGAGGACGCCTCCGGAATCGCCGCCGCCCCGGACTGCAGCGAGCTCGGGGTCTTGTGCCATCGAAGCTACCGAAGCTCGTCGATCGAGGACCCTGACGCAGATCTCATCACTCCCTACGCTGAGGGAGCCCAAGGCGAGCGTGGGTGGGTGCTTCGTTCCGACAATCAGGCGAACCAAGACACGAATACGGAGATGTGGCTCTATGAGTACGCGGGGGCGAACTTGTCCACGAGGCCGACTACGCTTCTGGTGCACAAGGCGGTCCGCGCTACGAATACCGCGCGGTCACAAGGTCAGTACTACTTGGTTCGTTCGTCGACGGGCGACGAGTACGCGATGGCCGTTCGTTCTTCGATGTTCACAGAGGCGGGCAACCGGCATGTGGCCGACGCCTTCCTGATCATCGAGCGGGGCGCCAACCCGGACGCATGGCGAATCGATTCGAGTCGCGGCTATCCTTGGGCGTGCGGTCGCGGACACACATACGTGAACCACCCCGGCTACAACGCCTACTCGGATCAGTTTGCGATCGCGTGCCGAACCGACATCGGCGCCAACGCATATTTCCGAACCGACACAGCGGAGGATGGCGAACCGTTTCATCAACACTCGTTCAACGGCCAGGGGGGCAACGTCATCGGAGGCGGACCCACCACCTTCGTCGCGCTGCCGGATGGTGGATTTCTCCTGACGTTGATTGGCAATCCCATGGAAGAGGTCAACATCGAGGCGTGGACCGAGGGGCCTCCCACTCGGGTGGGACTCGCCCGCTTCGATAGCACCGGTGCACCGGTGGGGGACGTTCATTGGGTCATCGCCAGCAGCACCCATTTTCTGGGACATCCCCAAATCGCGGAGATCGAAGAGGGCCGCTATCTTCTCGGATGGTCCGAGCAATGGAATGTCGGTGACGGGCTCGACGAAACCTCGATGTGGACCATTCGCCGGCGCCACTCCTTTCAATCCGCCTGGGCCTACTACGTCGTCGAGATCGACGCCGAAGGGAACGCGCTCACCCAACCGCGACACGTGGAAGGGGCCGGGTGGGGCGACTTCGACGAGTGGACGAGCTTCGGCGATGGGCGAGTCGCGTGGTCATACATCGCAGACCCGGAGCTGATCGCGTGGGACGCCGCGCCTCCCTGCAACGGTAACGCGCGTCCGGCGCTCTTCGTGTACGACGGTCGCTGACCCTCTCGAGCCCATCGGGATCAAACGCAGGGGTGCGATGTAGCATCACCGCGTGAGTGCTCGACCTCGAAAAACACTGGCTTTGCCGACACGTCAGCTCGAACTCTCGTCAAAAAACCGGTTGCGCGCGCACGCCGCGATTGTGTATCGTCGCGCCCTCTCGCCTTACGCACGGCTGCACGTCTTGCGACCGGTCCAAGTCCGCTTTCAGCGGCTAGCGACCACCGTCGTGATCCGTCCGCAGCCCTCCAAATCGAGGAGTGGATTCATGGATCGATTGCGGTTTGTTGTCTGGGTGTCGCTGCTGCTCGTCATTCCAGGGGTTTTCTCGACGACGACGTTCGCGCAGGCCGATCCCCACATCGTGGTGATCCTCGCCGACGACTTGGGGTACGGCGACGTGCGCGTCTACAACGACAGCGACATCGACTGGAATAGCGGTCGCGGATGGGCAGCGAGCTCGCGGGTCGTCACGCCGAGCATCGACCAGCTTGCCGGCGAAGGAATGCGATTCACCAATGCCCACTCTGGCAC
>JBATTM010000686.1:0-6177 GCA_049670545.1 Polyangiales bacterium | reverse complement strand
CCCCCGATAACACCCACAGGCAGAGAAAAGCTCGCCACCCCATGAAACAGGTCCTACAGAACGACGTACAGCATGGCAAGAAGGAGGACGAATGGCCAAAGCAACGTGGCAGGGGACCGTGATCGCTGAGTCCGACGAGTTCGAGGTCGTGGAGGGCAACGTGTACTTCCCGGCGAGCGCGCTCAAGAACGAGCACTTCGAGCAAAGCGGCCACCATTCGGTGTGTGGCTGGAAGGGGACCGCGAGCTACTACCACGTCGTGGTGGGCGCGCAGCGGAACGAGGACGCCGCATGGTACTATCCAGACCCGAAGTCAGCCGCGGCGAACATCAAGGGTCACGTTGCGTTTTGGAAGGGCGTGTCGGTCGAACGCTAGCGGTCCATGGCCTGGAGCCGTGCGATCCGTTCCTCGAGCGGAGGGTGGGTCGCCATCATCTTGAGCATTCCCTCTCCTCGGATCCCGAAGGCAGCCATGTTGTCGGGTAGCTGGGAAGGTGCATCGCGCATCGACCGCAGCCGATTGAGTGCAGCGGCCATCGCGGCGGGGCTCTCGAGACCAGCCCCGCCTTCATCTGCGCGAAACTCTCTACGGCGAGAGAACCAGGCGACGATCATGCTTGCGAGGACTCCGAACGCCATCTGGAGGCCGATGTAGATGAGAAAACGGCCTCTCTCGAACTGGCTCGCGATGATCCTCGCGATGAACAGCACGAACGTGTTCAACACGCCCTGAATGAGGGTCAGCGTGATCATGTCGCCGTTGGCGACGTGTGAGATCTCGTGGCCAAGGACCGCCTCGACTTCGTTCTTGTTCATGAGCCTAAGGAGCCCTGTGCTCACCGCGACCAAAGCGTTGTTACGGAACATCCCGGTGGCGAATGCATTCGGGTCAGGTGAGTCGTAGACCGCGACCTCAGGCATGCCGATCCCCGCCGCCTTGGCTTGCCGCTCAACCGTCGATACCAGCCATTGCTCGGTTTCGTTGGAGGGGGATTCGATCACGTGCGCGCGTGTGGACTTCTTGGCTACCCATTTTGAGATCGCCAACGAGAAGATCGAGCCTCCGAAGCCGAACAGCGCGCACCAGATCAGCATCTGCGTGTACGGCGCGTTCTGCGGAATGAACCCGAGCGCCGTCAGCACGTACATCGCGATGGACGCCATCATGAGGACGGCGATGTTTGTGGCCAGAAATAGAAGGATTCTCAGCATGTAGGTCTCCTAGCCCGGAAACTTAATGCCGGACGGCGTCGCCGCAACCACGAGTCGCTGCCGCGGGTGCTTTTTTGTCAGGTTGTCATGGAACCAGGATCGTCGACTGCACGCCAAAGTGGTCCGAAAGCGGGATCATTGCACCCTCTACGGGGACGACGTTCTCGTCGAATGTCCGCGTGGTGTCGGTGACGGCGTCGGCGTCGAGATTGTACATGAGGATGTGGTCGATCCAGACCGACGCGTCCGTATCTGTGATCGGGTTGGTGTCGCAGAACGTGCACTGAGGCGCGTAGTCCGTGGCGTAAGCCGGTACGAACACGCTCTCGAGAAGGTCGAGAGTCCGTTCGCCCTCCGCGATGATGTCTTCGTCAGGGTACGCGCGTCCTGCGTTCATGTCGCCTAGAATGACAGCCGGCGTGTCTCCGCTCGTACGCTCGACATAGTCGATCAGCTTCTGGGCTTGGAGCCGCTGCTCGGCTTCCCATCCAGCCGCCGCGTTCCTTCCATCTCCGTAGTCTCCCGTGTAGGGGAATGCGGCCCCTTGGAAGATCGGGGTAAGGTGGTTGCAATACACGTCGAGCTCGGCTCCCGTGTCGAGTTCGGCCCGGGCGCTCAAGATGACGCGTCGGTTCCACGTGCCTGGGATGACCCAATTGGTCTCGTTGGAGAGCGGCACCTTCGACAGGATCATCACCCCGTTCTGGCCTTGGAACGCGATATTCTGATTGGGGTCTGTGGGGCAGCTCGCGCGGATTTCGCCGAACGTGCTCGTCGGAAGCTGTGTGACCAGGCACGCGTAACATTCTTGCTGTTGCGAGTTGCCGAGGATCAGTGCCGCGACCTGTGCGAAGCATTCGGCCTCGGCACATGCGGTGCTGGTCGTCTGACCGGATTCATCGCCTGGGATCGTCGAGCAGTTGTCTCGCACGCAGTCGATCGCCGCGTTCATCTGGTCTTCGATGGTTTCGTCTGGGGCCACTTCCGTATCGGGGCATGGCGGAACCGTCGGGGGCGGCGGAATGTCGCCGTTCTGGTCAGTGGGGTCGTCGACGGGCGTTTCGAGGTCGTTGAGGAACTGGGCCACATTGGGGTAGTTGTCTTCCGCGGCCGTGGCGATCATGTCTTTGTCCTGCTGCGTCCAGACTTCCTGGAGGCACAAGATGTCGGCGTCGGCATCGGCGATAGCCTGTGCCAGCGGCGCCCTTCGCTCTTCCTCAAAGGGAATGAACGCTCCCGCCAAAGCCACGTTGAACGTCTCGATCACGACCTCGGCTTGTCCGCCGCTCCCGCCTGTGCCGCCGGTTCCCGCGGATCCACCTCCACCGGAATCGTCCCCGCAGCCAATGGCCACTACCAGAGTGAGTAAGAAAAGTGCGCTGCGGTTCATCTTGGCCTCCCGGTGCGTCGAAGGGCTCGCCGCTGAGCGCTTCGATTGGGGAGTCTACGCGTGTGTAACGTGATTGTCACAAACCATCGTCGCCGTGGACGGGTCGCCCAAATCCGTAGAATCGATAGGGGTTCGACGATCAGCCAGCGACGACGAGAGGTGGTCCGGGCTTCTCTCGGTCAGATCGATCGCCAGAGCGCCGCGCTGCGCCTCGGACAGTGAAGTTTCGGCCTCAGCCCCCTTCAGGTCGACCCCGAGTGCCGTGGGTGCGTCTGATCCGAACCCAAAGGCCAGGTACTGAACCGAGGAAAGCCGTGTGTCGCCGACCTGCCGCGGGTCCCACGTCGGGGTTCGTCGCGAGCCGTCCGGCATCGTGGCGTAGATGTGGTCATTCAATCCGAGCCACGCATGCAGCTTCTCGTCCCGCTCGGCTTCGTCATCGATGCCGATCAGCAAGGTGCAGCCCACCGTTCCGGCGGGGTGGATGAGCTCGTTGTAGGTGTCGAGTTCGTGCAGGATGTCGGCTTCTTTCACGATTCGCTCGACCCTCATCATCTCCTGGACTTGATAGCGGACCGTCTCCCGGTTCTCGAACAGGAACGTGAGATACTCCCCCACGAGGATGCGCCGCTCAGACTTCGCTTGCAGGGCAGACGCGCGAATCTCGTTTCGGCGGTCCGTGTACGTCACGTAGTCAAGGATCTCGGAGCGTTCGACTGGCCTCATGTTGTGTACTCGTCTTTCACCGCGCTTGCGGGCAACGCCTTCGGCGCTGCGAACCCGTTCTCGCGATAGGCGCGCGCGAGAATCGACATGGGGTGCAAGGGCTTCACACCCGCGTGTTGCTGGAACTGTATCGCGGCCAACGGGCAATCGGTTGACCAAATCTCGGCGTCGGCCTCCTCCATCCCGTCGAAGGCCTTCTGTCCAACCCGAATCGAGTACTCAAACCCCTCGACGGTCATGGCATGAGTCCCATCGTGACCGCAACACTCCATGACGGTCCGGGGTGTGACGCCCGGAAGCTTACGCAGGAGGTCGCGTCCCTTGAAGCCGACGCCCTGCGTGCGGAGGTGGCAGGGAGCGTGGTAAGCGACGGAACTGCCGGGGCTGCTCTTGAAATCGGTATTGAACCGGGGCTCGTTTCGAAGTGACCAAAGCATCTCACTCGGGTCTGCGATCGCCTCAGCCAGCCGCGCTGCGCGATCTCGATCCTCCCCTTCGAGAAGTTCTGGCCATTCGCGGCGCAGCATCATGGAGCACGTCGGATTCAACGCTACGACCTTCGCCCCGGCATCCACGTAGGGAAGAAGCTTGTCGAGGTTCGTGTGGGCCTTCTTTCGCAACAACTCGAGGTTGCCTCCCTCCCACGCGGGCATCCCACAACACTCGAGGCCACGCTCGCAACGAATGTCGACACCGTTCTTCTCGAACACCTCGATCGTGTCCATTCCGATCTGAGGTTCGTTGCCGTCGACGTAACAAGTTTGGAAGAGTACTGCCTCGCCGCCGACGCCGTCGTTCATCAGGCCCGCGCCAGCCGCCCACGCTTCGAATGTCGTCTGTGCGAAGTCAGGGAGAAGCTTGCGCCGGTCGATTCCTACCAGCTTCTCCATGAACCAACGGTGGATTCCGACTCGGTTCATGACATTCGCCATCCCAAAGCTCGCCCGCGCCATGGCGCTCGCCCGGTCCGGGTCCTCGAGAAGCTTGAGTCGAAGCTTGTGCTTCTGCTGACCCTTCGCGTGCTTGATCGCCGTGTACCGGTGCACGAGCTTTGGGAAATCGAGCTGGAATTCATGCCCGTCGCGAGGGGTGTAGGGGCACTGCACCTCACAGAGCTTGCACTGAAAGCACGCATCCATGACTCGATCGGTATCGAGGGGAGTGAGTTCGTGAACCTGGCCGTCGTGCTCGTCGTCGATCGCCTTGAACAGGATCGGAAACGAGTCGCAGTACTTGAAGCACATTCGGCAGCCGTTGCAGACCTCAAAGACGCGCCCGACTTCCTTGTCGAGCGCGTCTTCTTCCCAGTACTTCGCCTCGGATGGGTCGTAGCTCAACCCGTCCGTTGGCTGGTAGGAGATCTTTCTCTTGTTGTCGGTCTGCTCGCTCACTCGCGGCTATCGCTCACGAGATGTCGTCGAGAAGCGACTGGAATCGACCTGCGTGCGACTTCTCGGCTTTCGCCAGAGTCTCAAACCAGTCTGCAATTTCCCCGAAGCCCTCTTGGCGCGCAGTCTTGGCCATTCCAGGGTACATGTCGGTGTACTCATGCGTTTCGCCGGCGACTGCAGCCGCGAGATTGAGGGTCGTATCGCCGATCGGAAGATCGGTGGCGGGGTCGCCCACCTTTTTGAGGTAGTCCAGATGACCGTGTGCGTGGCCGGTTTCGCCTTCGGCGGTCTCACGAAAGTTGCCCGCGACTTCGGGGTACCCTTCGACGTCCGCGACTTTCGCGAAGTACAGGTAGCGCCGGTTCGCCTGCGACTCGCCCGCGAACGCGTCCTTGAGGTTCTGGTGCGTCTTGGTGCCCTTGAGGTCTGCCATTGGTTCTATTCCCTCCGATGTAGTGCTTGCTCACGGCATCTGAAGCACGGTGCGTGCCAGCCGAGAAAGCGAGTTATCCCGGTCTTTGCGGGTGCCGTCAACGAGATGTCGCTGACGAAATTCCGGTGGGCAACGGCATTTCGTTGTCCCATATGGAAGGTCGGGATCCGATGCTACGTTACCGGCGTGGCTAAAGAAGGGCTCCTGCTCCTGAACATGCTCACGCGTGAGGCTCCTATAGACCCAAAGTCGAGTCTCCACGAGGTGTGGGACGCCTACCAAGGCGCCAAGGCGAACGGCGTGACAGCGTTCCGGGCTGCCGTGCAGGTGGCTTCGACCGCGGATCGGCTCGGGTTGGCGTTTGCGGTGGGCTATCCCGCCGCGCTCGAGCACTTGGTCGGCGGGGTTCTTTTTCCGTCGGCACTTTGCGTCACGGAGGCCAAGGGCAACACGCCTCGTTCCACCGAGACCACCCTGAGCGTCGAGGGCGGCGACCTCATTCTCCGTGGCACGAAGAGCTTCGTCACCTTTGGCACACTCGCCAACACCTTGGTCGTCTCAGCCCGTGTTGGGCAATCGCCAGACGGACGTCCGCGCCTCGCTGTCGTTCGGATTCCAGCGAAGCGCGACGGCATCGTGCTCGAGGAGCTTCCTGGGATCCCATTCGTACCAGAGGTGCCCCACGCCGCGGTGCGATTCGAGGAGGTAATCGTCGCCGCCGACGAGCAGCTTCCGGGGGACGGATATCTCGACTACGTGAAGCCGTTTCGCACGATTGAAGACATCCACGTCGTCGCAGCCACCCTGGGGTATCTCCTGGGCCTCGCTCGGCGAACGAGGGCCCCGAGCCTTCTGATCGCGGAGCTGGGTGCAAGTCTGGTCGCGCTCGACCGGTTGCGGGCCGAGCCGCCGCTCGATCCCCGCGTGCACATCGCACTGCACGGGGTCTACCAGAATCTCACCTCACTTCTCGAGAGCGAAGGGCTGCAGTTGGCACTCGCGGCGGCGCCAATGGAAGAACGCGA
>JBATTM010000685.1:0-11654 GCA_049670545.1 Polyangiales bacterium | reverse complement strand
GATTGCAGTTGCTCCCACTCGTCGAGCAAACTCGCGTCTACATATCGGACCGACAGCCCGAGCCAGTCGCTGAGGTCGTACAACGCATCGGTCTTGGCGGACTCGGGGACGGTCTGGACGAGTGCTTTGTAGCTATCGGTCAGATACCGAAGCAGTACGCCTTCGGACCGTTGAAGGCCATACTCCTTGACGTACTCGACGAAGGTCATGCCGAGCTCGTACATATCCCGTGTGATCGACTTGGGCCGTAGTACGTCGTTCCCGACCCACGGGTGCCTCTTCGCGAAGATGTCGTACGTGGCGTAGAGAAATTCCTCGTTGGGCTTGGGGTACGTGATCTTGTCGAGCTCTTCCATGCGCTCGTCGTATTCCATCCCCTCCGCCTTCATCGATGCGAGCGCGCGCGACTTGAGTGCGTCGGTCTGCCGGTACAGCACCGCCATCGGATCCTCGAGAGTCGCCTCCACGAGGGTGAGAACGTCGAGGGCGTAGGCCGGATCGTCAGGGTCGAGGACATCCACCGCCTCGACCACGTAGAGCGAGAGCGCGTGGTTCAACGAGAAATCAGATTGGAAGTCCTCGTTGACGTGAGGTCCATCCGGTTCGAGCGTAATGACGCCAGCGTCTCGGAGCGAGCGAATCATCGAGATCGACTGCCGCGCGTGCCGCCGCTTGGCCGTGGGCCCCTCATGGCTGCCTCGAATCAGCTTCCGTAAGGCGAGGCACCCGTTGTCTTCCCGCTCGAACAAGTTGAGGATCATCGCGTTGCTCACGTGGAAGCGTGATCCAAGGGGTTCGGGGGGCGAGTTCTGTAGCCGAATGAATGTGTCGCCGTCCCAATGAGCGTATCCCCGTTCGGGTGGCTGCCGCATTTTGATTTTGCGGATCTTCTTCGGGTCGCCCCCCGTTTTGGCGAGGAGCTTCTTGTTCTCGACCGCGTGTTCGGGCGCTTGCGCCACGACGCTGCCCATCGTGTCGTAGCCGCGCCGTCCTGCGCGTCCCGCGATCTGCTTGAAGTCGCGCACGGTGAGCACTTTGGTATTGACGCCGTCGTACTTGCAGAGCTTCGTGAACAACACAGTGCGAATCGGCACGTTCACCCCGACCCCGAGCGTGTCTGTCCCGCAGATGATTTGGAGCTTGCCTTGCTGCGCGAGTCGCTCGACCAATCGTCGGTACCTCGGGAGCATCCCCGCGTGGTGCACGCCGATGCCGTGGTGCAAGAACTTCTTGAGTTCCTTGCCGAACGGCGTGTCGAACCGCGTGCCGGAGAGCTCGGCCTTGATCGCCTTCTTCTCGTCTTTCGAGAGAAAATCGATGCTCATGAAGCTTTGAGCCTGCTCGGTCGCAGCACGCTGCGCGAAATGCACGACGTAGATGGGCGCCTTGTCGGCTTCGAGGAGCTCCGTCACCGTGTTGTGCAGAGACTGCTCCGCGTAGTCGAAGTCGAGGGGCACGGGGCGATCGGTGCTTCTCACCAACGTCGTCGTGACACCGGTCAGTGTCGTGAGCGCTTCTTGGAATCGATCGGTCTCACCGAGGGTCGCGCTCATCAGGAGGAAACGTGACTGCGGGAGCGTGAGCAACGGTACCTGCCAGGCCACCCCCCGATCGCGATCGGAGTAGTAGTGAAACTCGTCCATCACGACGCTATCGACGTGGGCGCGCTCCCCCTCGCGCAGGGCCAGGTTCGATAGAATCTCGGCGGTGCAGCAAATCACCGGGGCATCTCGATTCACGGTTGCGTCGCCCGTCATCATCCCGACTCGCTGTGCGCCGAGTGCGCGACACAAGTCGAAGAACTTTTCGCTCACCAGTGCCTTGATCGGCGCGGTGTAGAACGAGCGCTCGCCAAGGGCGATGGAGCGAAAATGTGCGGCAAGTGCGACGAGTGATTTCCCCGAACCCGTCGGCGTGTTCAGGATCACGTTGTTGCCGACGAAGAGTTCCATGATCGCCTCTTCTTGGGCCGGGTAGAGCTCGACGCCCTGGGCGGTCGTGTATTCGACGAACTGCATCAGCAGTGCGTCGGCATCCACCTCTGCGCCGAGTTCGTCCAAGTAGTCGTCGAGTGAAGCCAAGTCGCAGTCCCGTGTTCGCCTTGTAGCAGAAGACGCGGGTCTTACCTTTTTGCATCATGCGGTGGGTGGGATGGCTCGCAGTGGCACATCGGGACGGGTGCGGTGTCGTGGAATTGCTTCGCTTTTTTCGTTTTTATGGGGATGGCACCGTTGTTGCGATGCATTGGAGATCGGGTATCCCGTAAGGAGAGTGCGATGAAGCGCGCGAGTTGGCTAGGCATGTTGGTGATGGCTGCGATGGGCTGTGACGATGGCACGAGCGGGCGTGACCCATGCGGGGCGATCGATTGCTTCCCAGGATTCGCGTGTGAGGCGGGCGAGTGTGTCCCTGTCGACGGAGTTGAAGGTTTCGTGTGTGTCCTCGATGGCGCGACCCGTACCGTCGAAGACGCGGAGGCGGGTGACTACGAAATCGCATACAGGGGCCGATGTGAGGATCCGATGAAGTGTGGCTCGCCGCGCGACTGTTTCGCTGGAGACGAATGCCATGCCGACCGCTGCATTCCTGTTCCGAGCGATTGTGCGTGCGCCGGCGTGTTCGCCCCGGCGTGTGGTATCGACGGTCTCACGTACATCAACGCGTGCGAAGCGGCGTGCGTGGAAGTCGAAGTCGCATACGAAGGAGACTGCCGCTTCTGCGGCGAAGACCTGGTTTGTGCCCCCGACGAAGAGTGCATCCCGTGGCCGTTCGGCGAACGTCCAACCTGTGTGTGGGTCGGCTGTGACGACGATGCGCAGTGCCCGCCGGCGCAAGAGTGCCTAACCGACGATGTCTGTCGCGCGCCGGCGGCAGTGGGTCCCTGCGACGCCGCGTTCGAGCGTTGGTACTACGACGCTGATTCCGGGCAGTGCGAGACCTTCGTGTGGGGCGGTTGCGGGGGCAACCCGAACAACTTCGAGAGCCTCGAAGCCTGCGAGGTCGCGTGTCCCGGGGTCCGGGTTCCGAAGCTCAGTATCGCACCGCGTTCCGGGCGCTGTGCGCCAAGCGACCGATGCCCCCAAGGCACCCCCGGCGCATACGCTCCCGTGTGCGGCGTCGACGGAAACACCTATGGAAACCCGTGCCACGCGGAGCGCGAAGGGGTCGAGGTGGCCTATGACGGGGAGTGCGACATCGACGTCACGTGCGTCGACCGAGCCTGCCCGGACGGGTGGACATGCGATTTTTGCCAGACCCCGAGCGGCGACCGATGGGTGTGCCTGTCACCATTCTCGGGCGCCTGCCTTTCTCCCGAGGCTTCCGAAGACTAGCTGAGCGTATCGTTCCAGTACGTGACCGCACGGTCGCACTCATTGGTTTCGATCGACACGTGAGACAGTACGCTTGGATTGTCTTCCATGGTCACCCCACATAGCGAATCGAGCCGAGGGCGTGGCGCCCGCGTACCCGATTCAAACGCACCTTCAGTCTTCTCTCGGATCAAACGGGAACCCGATAAAAAAGGGGCAAGAGCGGGCACCAAGAGGGGAACGCAGTGTCTCGCCTGACCTTAGGATGGGATGGTGGGCTCATCCTAGGATCTGCGTTCCCACACGATCGGTGCCCGCCTTGCACCGAAGGTCCGAACATGAGGCTACCGGAGCGGCCAGCACCTCGGGCGACAAAGTTCGGCACCGGTCGCGCCAGTTTCTTTTGTCGATTCACCCCTGTGGCTTGAATTTCCTGCTCCGCTGTGGATCCATCCTGGCTGGTGCAACCCGTGCTTGAGAAACCGATGGTGTAACCCCCCGCGCGCGTCTCGGGCGCGTGGACGCGGGGCGTCGTGCAGGCGTTCCGCAAATTGGGGCTGGATGTCGACGCGCTGTGTGCTTCGATCGATCTCGACGTGGAGGTGTTCACCGACGTGACAGGGAGACCTCCCCGTGATGCCTCCGGGCGCCTCTGGCGCGCTGCCCTCGAGGCGAGCGGCGACCGGTTTCTTGGCTTGCATGCGGCCGACGCGTGGGAGACGAGAGTCGATCACTTGATCTATCTCGTGTTGGTCAGCGCGCATACCTTCGGCGACGGGCTCAGTGCGGCCGTCCGATTCCAGGAACTCTTGGCCCATGGGCGCGTGGTCACATTCGGCGAGCATCCCCAGCACTTCCCGATCTGCATCAACAAGGTAGAGCACGAGCTGCCCCTGCTCTCGAACGAGATCGAGTACATTGCGGCGATCTTGGTCAAACTGTTTCGCTTTGCGACCAACGACCAGTGCAAGCTCGAGGAGGTTCACTTCGATCACGCTTACCGTGGCAACATGGGGGCCTACGAGCGGTATTTTCAGGTTCCCGTACGGTTTGGGCAGCCACGAACGATGCTCTTGATTCACGAAGACACGTGGAACCTCGAGCTCGCCCATTCCAATCAGGTGCTTCACCAGCAACTTGGCGGGATGGCGGCCGGGCTTCACGCCGAGATTCGCGACGACAGCTTCCATGATTCGGTGCGCGAGCGGATGAAGGCCCTGCTGCCCCAGGGCAATTGCAGCATCGAGTCGGTTGCGGCGGCGCTCCACCTGACTCCCCGCACGCTGCAGCGTCGTCTTCAAGACGAGGGCACGACGTTCCGGTCCCTCATGGACGCGACGAGGAAAGCGATCGTGCTTGATTGCGTCGAGCGGCAACAGGCGCCCGACGACATCGTGAGGCACGCCGGGTACACGAACGAGCGCAGCTTTCGTCGCGCGATGAAGCGCTGGAACCTGTAGGGCGCTCGTTTCGTAACCTCCGAGGTTATGGCCAACCACCTCCAACGTGGGATGGTGAGTGAACCATCACGGAGGTCTCCCATGCCCACGATCGATTTGCCCCAAGGAACGCTGCACTACGACGACACCGGGACGGGTCCCGCCGTCGTCTTCGTTCACGGCCTGCTGGTCAACGGGAAGTTGTGGCGGAAAGTCACCCCCGAACTCTCTCGGTCGACGCGGTGCATCGTGCCGAACCTACCGCTGGGTTCTCACTCGATCCCGATGAATCCAGACGCGGATCTGAGTGTCGATGGCGTTGCCAGGCTCGTGGGTGAATTCGTGTCCGCGCTCGATCTCCGAGACGTGACGCTTGTCGGAAACGATTCTGGTGGTGCGGTCTGCCAGCTCGTGGCTGCGCGGTACGGGGACCGAATCGGCCGCCTCGTGCTGACCACCTGCGATGCGTACGATGTGTTTCCTCCGCCCCTGTTTAGCTATCTGCGTCTCTTGGGGTTCGCTCCCGCGCTCATGGCGGGTTTGTCGAAGAGCATGCTTCACGTCAAAGCGCTGAGGAATCTCCCGATGGCATACGGCCTCCTGGCCAAATCGGGCATCCCGGACGATGTCGTGCGGAGCTACATCGAACCGTCAGCGACGAACGCAGCCATTCGCAGAGATGTGGCAAAATTCATGCGCGACGCACGACCCGCCATCACGCAGCAAGCGGCCAAGGAACTGCGCGCGTTTGACCGGCCCGTGCTCCTCCTTTGGACCCCCGAAGACCGTTTCTTCCCCCTGCGACTCGCGGAGCGCTTCGTGGCCGAGCTTCCCAACGCGCGGATCGAGCTGATCGATGACGCGTACGTGTTCGTCTCCGAAGACCAACCCGAGCGCGTGGCCCTCGCGGTCGCACGCTTCGCGACAGCGGGGCTCACCGTGTCCGCTTCGGCCACGACCAACTAGACCTCAGTTGCAGGTCACGTCTGTCGTGACTTCCCACCGAGTCCGCTCGACTGCGGACACTGCCACGGCGTCGATGTACTTGACGCGTGCCAGTGCCGCCTGCTGCTCACGCAGGTTGACGAAGACGAGATTGCTCGAGCCGACCTCAAACCGGCGCCGTTCGCCTTTCTCCAACTCAGCCGCCGTTCGAACCATCCCTTCCGCAAGGCCAACTCGAGCTTCCGCCGCGCGAAGCCCGGAAGCGGCGTCACGGGTCCGAGCGCGCAACTGATCTTCGAGAAACCTGACGTTGGCCCGTTTCACCTCGACTTTGGCTAGCGCGGATCGGGCGCGACCCCGGTCGCTGCGAAACAGTAGCGGCATGGAGAGCACCACGCCTGTCTCGTACACGTTTCCTGGAAGCGTGAAGTCGAAGGTCGTCCCCGTCAGTTCACCGAGGTCCCTGGAGTACTCGAAGTATGCCCGTATCTCTGGGGCGAGTCGATTACGAGCGAGCGCACGATCGACCTCGATGGCTTCGAGCTCGGCACGCGCCTCGTTCAACTCTGGGTGGCAGCGAAGGACTTGGTCGATGATGATCTCGCTGGCGATTGGCTCGAACGACTCGAGCTCTGTGGCTGCCGGAAGCTGTTCGGGGCGCGGCAACACGGAGTTCCCGTTCGCATCGCGGAGAAACAGGGAGAGCTCGTACGAGGCTTGCTCGAGTGCCCGTTCCGCACCCACCAAGATGCTTTGTCGCTCGAGTAGAATACGCTCGTTGTCGACGACATCGAACTCCGCGATCGAGCCGGCCGCGAGGCGACGACGGAGCTGAGAGTCTCGCTCTTCCGCGAGATGCATGAGATCTGCTGCGACCACCCGACTCTGGCCCGCACGGACCCAGCTCCAATAGGCCTTCGCAGCGGCCAGTTCGAGGTCCAGCTCGGTGGCGGATAGAGCGTAGCCCGCTGCCTCTTCGAGCCTGATCGCGCGGCTCCGGCGGGCACGCTCCTCGTCGATCATGCCGCCACGCCAGATCGGGACGTCGATACCCGCACGCACTTCACCGCCCGAGAGCGTCTCGTTGTCCCGGTATGTCGGCCATCGATCGTTGTTGGCGAGACCCACGCGGTACCCGAGGAACACTTCCGAGCCCCACACGGTGGTCGGCTGCCGCACTTCCACGTTCGCATCGCGGAGATCGTAGTATCCCCCGGTCAGGATCTTCCCGTCCCCTTCGATCCGGGGATCGAACGCGCCGCGCGCGGCCATGACGTCACCCTCTGCCGCTTGCAGTTGGCCTATCGCTTCGCGGATGCGCGGGTCATGCTCGGCGACGGATCGCTTCACGTCCTCGAATCGCAACGTGCGCTCTTCGTCGGACGCACCAGCGGCCCAGGGAAACAGCCACGCGACCATGAACGCCGCGCGGCAGACGGCTCGCATCATTTTGCACCCTCGTTTGGAGTCGCCATGGGAGGAGGTTCCGTGGTCGGTGGGAATCCGTTGAACTGACGCCACACCTCGAAGCCGAGGCGCACCTGTTTCAAGAGGATCCATCCCTTTGCGAGTACACCCTGCCTCAGGTAGCTCGCTGCGGGCCAGGGTTCCTCTGGGTCTCCGTCCGGCACGACCACGATTCGGAAGTTGCCGCGCCCATCGTCGGCGGCATCGACGAAGGCCACCTCCCCACCGAATGTTCCCACCGCCACGGAGGGCCACCCGGAGAACTGAACCGCGGGCCAGCCTTCGAACTGCAGGCGCACAGGGCTGCCCGGCTCGATCAGGGCGGCATCGTTGCCGTCCACGTACAACTCCACGGCGCGATCCTCCGTGCGTGGGACGAGAAGGGCCAATACCTGTCCCTGGCTCACCTGCGCGCCACCGAGGCGGCCGACCACGCGCATGATCGTTCCGTCGATCGGCGCCACGATCGTCTGCGCCTGCTGACGGGCGATGTCGACATCGAGCTTGGCGAGCCCTTCGCTGGCGGACGCCACTTGGGTTTCCGCGGAGCCCAGCGCGGCTTCTGCGCTCTCGATGTCCGCCATCGAGGAGGCGGTGACCTGACGGAGCGCGGCGCGGCTCTGGGAAAGCTTGTTCTTCGCCGCCTGAACCTTGGCAACTGCGGACGCGACCTTGGCTCGGCTCTGGCGGGCGGCCAGCTCGGCCAACTCGTACTCTCGCTGCGAGGCAAGGCCGTCTCGCCGGAGGTCGCTTTGGCGACCGTAGTTCAGGTTGTTGGTTTCGAGCTCCGCCTCGGATGCGGTCAGCTCTTGCTCCGCCCCGGCGACCTCCTGTTCTGCGATCGCCACTTGAGCTTCCGCGCCGGCGATCTCTGCCCGACGGTAGCGGCGTAGTGACTCGACCCGAGATCGAAGGGACTCCACGCGCGAGCTTTCTGCCGTACGGCGGACCTGTACGGCGGTGCGCTGGTCACCCAACCGGTCGAGGATACGGTCATCGTTGTCGGCAAGCCGCACGATGGGATCGCCCTTGTCGACCTGGGAACCTTCTTGCACGTACCACTCGGCGATCGTGCCAGAGATCGTGGCCTCGATCGTTTGTTGTCTTTGCTGGGGGGCGTAGGCGATCACGCGGCCGCTGCCCTGAATGTTCTGAGTCCATGGTGCCAAGAGCGCCGCCACGGTGAAGAGAAAGAAGACAGCCACCAACATCTTGGCCACGAATGCCACGTTCTGTGGGCTCGCGACCTGTAGTCTTGGCGGAAGTTCGTCGTGCTCGAACGCGGACCAGTAACTTGCGGGGTGGTTCGAGCGGGATTGTGCGGGGCTCGGGTCGGTCATGCCGCTTCTCCATGCGATGTGCTCGATCGCGAAAGATCGATCTCGGAGTCACTCTTGCGATGCACGGCGGGGTCTTCGGTGATGAGAACGAACGAGATGTCTCGAGAAGCGAAGAGGCAGTCGACCACCCGCGCGCGCTCGACGGGGTCGAGCTGGTCTAGGGTGCGATCCAGAACCAACACGGAGGGCCCCACCGCCAGCGCCCGGGCGATCGTCATCCCGATTGCCTGCGCGCGCGTCAGGGGCGCGCCGCCCATCGCGACGACGGTGCGAAGGCCGTCAGGCAGCTTCTTGATGTCGGCCTCGAGCCCCACGCGACGCAGTACCGCCCACGCCTCCTCGGCGGGAAGTTCTGCGTTGCCCGCATGAAGATTCTCTGCGATCGTGCACGGAAGCACCTCGGTGTGCCGTACGATGGCCACCCGCGCTCGAAGCTCTTTCAGCGAGAGGTCGCGAACGTCGTGTCCGTCGACTTCGACCACACCGGACCGCGGCGCACAAAGCCCGAAGACGGTGTCGGCGATCTGCGACGTCACACGCTCGCGAGCTCCGTGAACCGCGATCCGTTCTCCCGGGCGCACGCGCATCGAGAGCGTGACCGGCTCGCCGTCATCGCCCAGATCAAGCGGTAGCGAGCGCAACTCGAGCAGCCCACGCGATTCCGCATCGGGAGGTGGATCGTCGCCATCCTCGCGTTCCATCGGAAGGTCGAGGATCTCGCCAAGTTCGTCTACGGCGGCGACGAGATCATAGAAAATCTCCACCTTTCCGCCGAGCTTCGCGATCGAAGCGACAACCGCCGTCACGATGAGCTCGGCAGCAACCAATTGACCGATCGAAAGCTCGCGTTCGATCACCAGAAAGCCGCCCATCGCCAGCAGCGCAACGCTCGCGACGACCTCGATGGTGAGCGCGCCGACCAGTTGACGGAACACGATCCGGAAGTGGCTGTCCCGCTTGTCGAGATAGTTCTTGGCCAGGGCCTCCACTCGCTGCTGAGCGAAACGCTCAGCACCCGCGAGTTTGAACGAGAGCGGGTGCCGTGCGATTTCCTCGAGCCAACCGGCCACCGCATACTTCGACTGGGACTCGGCGACGCTCGTCCGGGTGCCGCCGCGACCGAGTGGAATCAGGACGATGACGGCGCCGATGATCAGCACGATGTCGAAGGCGAGGAGGGCCGGGTGGTAGAATGCGAGCACGACCATCCCGACGATCGCGATCAAGAGCGCGTCGACTCCTCCAAGAAGGAGGGAAGCGACGCTCTTCTGCGTCGTGAACACATCGAAGAAGCGATTGAGGAGCTCGGGCCCGTTCGCGGCTTCGAGTGCCTGCGCGCGCGCGCGTGGCAGGCGTCCGCCAATCTCAGTCACCAGGCGCACGAAGAGACGCCGCTGCAGCATCTCTGCAATGCGCACCTGGAGTGCCCGCAGAATCGCTGCCCCAGTGAGGGCCACGGCCAACAGGACCGCCAGTACGACGAGGGGCTGAATGAGCGAGCCGAACGCGACGGTGTTGACCAGCGACTGCACCGCGATTGGAACGGCGAGTGACAACAGGCCCAAGGCGACGCCGTAGATGACGACCACGATGATGTCGGGTCGTTCGAGTGCGAGTAGCAGTCGCGTGCGTCGTAGGGGCGACGGATGTCCGGGCGCCGGATGCGGCTCTGCATTCATGATATTTGAAGCATGATATATTTTTCATGCTTGTCAATACATGTTTTATGGTTTATGAAATAAATAGCAGATATCGAAATGGCTTCTCAGACTCCATCCACCGCCTGGACTTTCCTCAGCAATCACACGCATGTGCTGCTCAGCGTCGCCCGCGACCCCAACATTCGGGTTCGGGAGATCGCCGATGCTGTGGGGATCACCGAGCGCGCCGTCCATCGGATTCTAGGGGAGCTCGAAGAGGCTGGGGTGATCGTCCGGACGCGACTCGGGCGTCGAACCCACTACGAGATTCACGACGAACTCCCGCTGCGCCACCCCATCGAAGCGGACCACTCGATCGGTGAATTGCTCCGCCTCGTGGGATCGTAGCGCAGGGAACGTCGCTGCCGGTTTACGCGGCGGCCGGCTTGATTAGGCCGATCATGCCTCCGACCGGGTCCCGTATGATTCCGAATCGACCGACTCCCTCCGCGTCGACGGGCTCGGCGACGACCGTGGCCCCCTGGTGCTTGGCGCGCTCGAGGGCAGCGTCGCAATCTTCGACCGCAACGTATTGAAGCCACATCGTCGGAATGTCGGAGCTTGGTGCCTTCAGCATCCCGCCTCGCGCCTGCTCGCCATTCATCAGCACGTAGTAGGTCCCGTTGGGCATCTCCATCTCGGTGTGCGTGTAGCCAAGCACCTTCTCGTAGAAGGCGAGCGAAGCTCGAGGGTCTTGGGTCCACAGCTCGTTCCAGTGGAACGCGCCGGGTCCTTCGGCGGCAGGGGGATCGCCGGTCTCGGCTTTGAAGAGGGAGAAGGCGCCGCCATGTGGATCGGAAGCGGGCTGGATGCGCCCGACGCCAGGCACGTCAAACGCATCCCCGTGCACGGCGCCGCCCGCAGCGGTCAGCTTGGCGGCCGTGGCATCGACGTCGTCGACAGAGACGTAGCTCACCCACGCGGCCGGGATCTCGGCTTGCGGGGTCATGAAACCGGCCACCCCAGCCTCACCGACGCTCACCATCGAGTAGGTGGAACCGTCTTGCATCGGTGTCGGCTGCACTTTCCAGGGCAGGGACTCGGAATAGAAGGCGACTGCCTTTTCGGTCTCTTGGGTCAGCAATTCGAACCAAACGAATCGTCCGTGGTCGTAGCTCATGGGAACTCCTTGGGTTTGAGGGCGACGTGCCCGACTACCAATCAGTCGTGCGAGACCTGCCTGATTCGACATCGTCTGGGAATCTTTTTCAAGTGAGACGTCGAGAACGCCAACCGTCACTCGACTAGGAGGGGAGAGACGGGCACGTTCTGCGAAACACGTCGGCTTCGTGCCCACGATTTGCCGCTGAAGAAAGAGGGAGTTCCATGCAATATCTGCTTTTGATTTACGAAGACGAGAAGGTCCTCCACGGGCGAGACGAGTCGACCCGCGACGCCGTGAAGTCGGAATACCGTGAGTTCACCGAAGGCATTCGGGCCAGTGGGGAGTTC
>JBATTM010000684.1:0-2656 GCA_049670545.1 Polyangiales bacterium | reverse complement strand
CCCCCGCAGGAACGTGCATCGTCCTCTACGATCTCGACGCCTCATTTCAGACGACGGATACGACCGTCGGCGATGGCCTGGCGACGGGCCTCGATGGCCTGATGGCGGTTCGCTTCTCGAGCGACGGGAACGACAACATCGTCAACGGCCCGGTCGATCTCCTCTACTACTGGGTCTACCAAGACTTCGTCACCACGACGGGCGCCACGATCTCCACGAAAGTCCATTCGTTCACCGTGGCCTGCAACGGCGAGGACGCGCCCGTATGGAGAGAGCCTGGCGATTTGGGTTTCCCACTCACGTGCGAATACGCCGGCGGCACCAACGTCGTCGCGACCGGCGTGTTGAGCCGCGCCGCCGGTGAGATTCAATGGGATGCCTGCGACGCCGCCGACGACTACTGGTCGAGTGACGTCAGCGGCGCACTTTCCTATGAACCCTCAGACTCGTCTTCCGGGCTGGGCTGCGTCTCCACACTGATCTCGATCGGCAACGTGCGATGCACCGGCGCACAATGCCCAACCGCCGGACTATCACAGGGCAACAATTTCGTCGTCGAGTCGTGGGCGCAACCCTGGATCAACGGCCCCGGGGACACGGGAGCCCGCACGGTGACCGTGGCCAACGATCCCCAAATCACGAGAATCGACTCACCCACTGGCGCGGCGGGCGGCTTCCTGTCCTACAACGTCCCCAACGCGCGGCCCAACCGCACGTGGTCGAGCTGGGTCGCATTCCGCCGCAACAGCATCTTCACGACGTGCAACTAGGCTGAGCCCTGGTCGCCACGGCACGTCGACGCTCACCGGCTCGTGGTCCATAGAGGAACTGTGAGTGAAGGCTCCAAGCGTCTAGGCGAAACCGAGGTCGCACATGATGTGCTGCGAACCATCCGCCAGATCGTGCGGCGAATCTCGGAGCACTCGAAGTCCCTCTATCGAGAAGTTGGGCTGACGGTACCCCAGCTCATGTGCTTGAAGGCGATCGGCGAGCTGGAGGAGGAGTCCGAAGAAGTCACCGTGGCGATGGTCGCGAAGCGCGTGCAGTTGTCACCGGCAACCGTATCTCGAATCGTCGACCGGCTCACCCGTTCCAACTTGGTCACGCGCGAGCGGCGCGCGAAGGACCGCCGCAAAGTGTGCCTCTCGTTGACCGCTTCCGGGCTCGAGCGATTTCAGACGCTGCCAGTCCCCTTGCAAGAAGTATTCGTGCGTCGACTGCTGGAGCTCCCCCAAGGTGAGCGCTCGACTCTGCTCGAGTCGCTCAAGCGGATCGCCGAGCTCATGGAAGCAGCGGAGATCGATGCGGCTCCGATGCTGACCCCTGAAGCCGACGTCAAGGTGAGCGAAGTCGAGACGTAACGACCGATCGCCACAGATTGGCTGCCACATAGACCAACAGAGGCACCGCCATCCCGGGGAACAACTTGAACACGTCGTCACTCCACGGCGAATGGTCCCAGAGCCACACGGTGGCGAGGCCACTGATCATCATCGTGACAGCGATCCGGGTCGGCACATGTCGCCCGAATACGCGGAGCAGCACGAGCGGCCCGAGTGAGGCGCCGAGGGCGGACCAGGCACCCAGGACGAGGTCGAAGACTCCCTCCGTGGCGGAGAGCGCAATCGTCAACGCGATCAAGGTGATCGCCGTCGTGGAGGCCTTCGACGCGAAGTACGACTCTCGCCAACGGGGCGCGACATCCTGCGTCACAGCGGCCGAGCACGAAAGCACTTGCGAGTCGGCGGTCGACATCGTGGCCGAAAACAGGCCCGCAATCACCAAGCCGACCAGCGCGTCGGGAAGGAGGGTGATCGTCATCTGTGGGAAGGCAAGCTCCGCAGTTTGCGCGGCGACACCCGCACTCTCGGTCACCCCAGCGGCCAGACCCGGCAGCAGCACGCGAGAATAGAGTCCCACGGTCACTGCCAGGACACTGAACGGCAGGTACCAAGCGAAGTAGATTCGACGGGCGGGACGAACCGCCTCGGGAGACTCGATCGCCATGCTCCGCGCGAGAATGTGCGGCTGGCCCACGACACCGAATCCGCCGAAGACGAATCCTGCAACGTAGGTACCGAACCCGAAAGACAGATCGTTTGGAACCCATTGCAAGAGTGCAGGATCGACCTCGCCAAGTGCTCCCCAAAGTACGACAGGGTTCCCGACCCGAGCCCAGGCGGCAGCGAGGACCACGGCCATTCCACCGATCATCACGAAGGCTTGAGCCGCGTCCGTCCAAATCGGATGCGCGGAGCCCACCCCAGAAACAGTAGAGCAGCACGATGGCCGCGCCCAAGATCGCACCGACGGACATGTCCCAGCCGTAGAGTGCGTGGAGTGCCGTGCTGCCCGCCCTGAACTGCGCTGCCGCGTAGCCGCCAAGAAAGAAGAATGTCAGCACGCCGGCAACGATGGAGACCCCCCTGTTGACCGATCCCGTCTCGGACGTCGCGATGAGAGCTGGCGTCGAGCACGCTTCAAGCTCCCCCGAGACCCGGCGCACCCGTGCATGAACCCAGCGCCAGGCGATCCAATCGCCGACGATCCATCCCAGCTGAAGCCAGATCGCTTGCACCCCGAAGCGATACGCGAATCCGATCAAACCGATGAACATGAAGCCGCTGTTGTTGGTCGCGGCGGAGGAGAGCGCCGC
>JBATTM010000683.1:0-8333 GCA_049670545.1 Polyangiales bacterium | reverse complement strand
GCCCCAGTACGCCGCCCAGCCGCCGGGTGTCGTCTCTTCGGGGAACGCAGTGGTGAGCCCGTCGATGTCGTCGAGGTTCTGCCCCAACACGAGCAGGGTCTGACCGGACGGCGGAACGAACTTGGTCTGCTCGTACTCGTAGACGTACGTGGGGTCGACCTCGGTCCGGATCATGGAGACCAGGTTCTCGATCGGGTCTCCGTCGTTGGGCGTAGCGTCGCTGCCGCCCGTACCGTTCATCGGGTCGTCGTCCATCGGGCCCGGGCAGGACCCCTGGGTCTGATCCCCCGCACATGTGACGAGGAAAGACACCGTGAGGGCTACGAAGACGAGCCGGGTCATAGTTCGAGAAGGCTGCCACCGATCGGCGCTCACTGCCACCGGCAGGGATCGCCGGAGCAGGTCGGGACGCAGTACGACGATGCCGACGTTTGGGCGAGGCTCCACGGTCTGAGTATGGCATCACTTGCCACGATGGACGCATCGACTCGACCCCGGTGCACGATGCGGTACACAACCCGCGTTCGACGATGAAGGCAAGAGACGTCAAGGCTGCGCTCCGCGAGCTGCGCAACGAGGAGAAGGCACGCTTCTTTCCGAGGTTCTTCAAGACGGGGAAGGGTGAGTACGGCTACGGGGATCGATTCATGGGCGTGGTCGTCCCCGATCAGCGCAAGGTGGCCAAGCGCTTCAAGGAACTTCCCGGACCGGAACTCGTGAAGCTCCTCGACGATCCGATTCACGAGTGTCGCCTGACCGCCCTTTTCATCATGGTGAATCAGTTCGAGCGGGGCGATGCCGCGCGGCGGCGCCAGATCTTCGACCTCTACCTCGCGCACATCGACCGGGTGAACAACTGGGACCTCGTCGATGCGAGCGCACACAAGATCGTGGGGCCGGCGTTGTTCGATGGCGACCGTTCCCTTCTCTACGAGCTTGCCGACTCCGGGGACCTCTGGAAACAGCGCATCGCCATCATCGCGACCCTACACATGATCAAGCAGGACGACTTCAAAGACATCGTCAAACTGGCGACCCAGTTGCGAGACCACGATCACGACCTCATCCACAAGGCCGTCGGTTGGATGCTCCGTGAAATGGGCAAGCGCGACCCCAAGCGCCTCGAGAAGTTCCTCGACAAGCACTACAAGAAGATGCCGCGCACGATGCTCCGCTACGCGATTGAGCGTTTGCCCGATGCGCGCAGGAAGGCGTACTTGGCGTAACGGCCGGCGCCGCCGCGTTGGGTCTCATCCCGTCGAGCAGACTGGATCTGCATTGGCCATCGCTCTAGCCTTGGGCCATGACCACAGAACACGACGACGGGGCGCCCGATCTTGCTGCCATCTGGGATGCGCACACGCGCTACGAGTTCGAGACTCGTGATCCTGAGGCAACGCTCGAAACGATGGTGGAAGACAACTACGTCAATCACGTCCCGACGATGACGGGGGGCTCAGGGAAGGAGGCGTTGCGGCGCTTCTACTCGAAGTTCTTCATTCCGTGTGTGCCGCCTGATTTTGAGACGCGGGTGATTTCGCGTACGGTCGGCAAAGACCAGCTGGTCGACGAACTCTTCACGACGTTCACGCACACCCTCGAGATCCCGTGGTTGTTGCCCGGCGTGGCCCCAACAGGGAAGCGCGTGGAGATCGTCGTCGTCGCAATCGTCAGTTTTCGTGGAGACAAGATCATCCATGAGCATATCCACTGGGACCAGGCGTCGGTCTTGGCTCAGATTGGGCTGATCGATCCTGAGGGATTGCCTGTGAGTGGTGCTGCAGGTGCTCGAAAGGCACTCGACCGAAACCTTCCCTCCAACGAAATGATCGAGGGCTGGTAGACTCACACGTCACGCAAGGGAGCCGCGATGAACGACACGTGGACCGAAAAACTGGACATCTACGAGCTGTGCGCACGGTACACGCTGACGCTCGATAACCATGACATCGACGGGTGGGCAAAGTGCTTCACTGAAGACGGTGTATTCGGATACGGCGACCATGGGCTCCACGGCCGCGCGAAGATCGCGAAGTATGGGCACGTGCAAGCAGGACGGCGAGATTTCACGCAGCGCCGTCTGCTCGCCGTGCGACTAGCCCGATTGTCGGACACTCGCGCGAGCGAGGGAACCTCCTATTCCCCAAGCGTGTGCCCTCCGGTAGTCTCCGTGGTCTTAGAAGAAGACGGAGGTTCCGATGCGATGGATCTTGGCTTGTATGATGGCCTTGGCGCTGGGCTGCGGTGGAGACACCGAAGGGCCCGAATTCACATTCATCACGATCAGTCCCGTGGAACCCCCGAACATCCCCGACCCCGAGGTGAGTTGTGCGGACGACCCGCCACCGTCCGGGGACGAGGTCTCGTTTGGCAACCCGTGCGAGTTCCTCGACTCCGGTGCGTGCGAGCTGTTCCTCGATCTACCTCCCGGCTCGTGCACCATCCGCATTCGGGTCATCGACGCGGTTCGTGGTGAGACGATTTGCGTCCAAGAGGAAGAGTTCGTGGTGTTGGAGGTCGGCGATACCGAAGTGGATATCACGCTCGACAACTGCACACCGGTCACGATGCCGTTCTAGGTGGTGGTTCGCTGTGGTACCGCTCAAGTTCCCATTGTCAGACGCTGCGGCGCCCTAGTGTTTCTTTGAGGGAGTCAGCCCAAATGCTTGGAGCGAACCGAGTAGGGCGATGACGCAAAGCACCCACGCTCCGAATGCCGCCGGTGTCCACCACCAGTCCGGCGGATTCAAGATCGCGGCAGCCGACAGCCACAGACCGAGCGCCACGAGCCCAAGGGACAAGAGCAACAACAACACGCCCCTCGCGGTTGACTTGGGCTGATGGGGGAGAAGTGCGCTGAGCACTTCGCCGATCACGTTGCCGACGATCTCGAGCAGCAGCTCTCCGATGACCAAGAACATGTGAGTCCTAGTGTACACTTGGCTCGGCTGAAGCAGAGGC
Organism: Polyangiales bacterium; assembly: GCA_049670545.1. Lineage (GTDB taxonomy): Bacteria > Myxococcota_A > Polyangia > Polyangiales > Houyiibacteriaceae > SG8-38. The sequence continues at coordinate 5,372 of JBATTM010000683.1, read as the reverse complement.
GACAACGAGGGTTCTGCATCGTGGTATCGGCGGTCAACGCACTGTCGATGCCGGTTGGCACTCTCCTCGGCGTTCTCACGATCGTCCTGCTCATGAGGTCGAGCGTGGCCGATGCGTTCGAGACGCCCGTTGGAACGGCGTTCGCGGACGTGGGACGACGCTAGTCCTAGCGGGTCAATCGCGCCGCGGTGACGCGTCCGTCCGAAGCTCGACCGATCTGAGCGCGGCTAGCACACACAGCTCTTGAGTATTTTTATCCAGTTGACAAGTTTTTGGAAGAATATTAGATGAACTGAATAAACCCGTGTGCCCACGCACGAGGTCGGGAGGTCGCGATGCAATCTTCGAAGCAATTACGAGCCGTTCAAATCCTTCTCACCGTCACGGCGCTGGAGTTCTTCGGGCCCGCGGTTCGCGATACCGGGGTCTCCCATCTGCAGAACGTCGAGTGGGTCGGTCATGCGCGACTGCATTTGGCCTGGCTCCTCGGGTTCATGGTGTGCTCCGGGGTCGTCAACCTCTACTTCATCTGGCGGACGAAGGCGTCGAAGGTCTCTGATCTCAACGTCTCGTTCCTTTGGCAGGGGTGCAACCTCGTGGGCTTCTGGATCGCGACCGTCTTCGTCGATGGCTACGGTGGCGCGATCATCGATCCGAAGCACCACGTGCATATCCTTGGCGTCGACGAGAACGTGCTCGGGTTCTCCTTCCTGACCGCGGCCTTCATCGCGGCTTTCGTCATCTTCCGCACCCGTGTCGTCCCGCAGGCAGCCGAGCGATCCTGATGTCTGACTCTGTAGATACCGACGTCGTCATCGTGGGGGCGGGTCCCGCGGGGATGGTCAGCGCATTGTGTTTGGCCGAGCTGGGGCTGCGAAGTGTCGTCATCGAACGATACCCCGACGTGAACGCGCATCCCAAAGCCCATGAGCTGAACGCCCGGTCGTTGGAGATCCTCACCTCGCTCGGGATCACGATGGAGGAGCTCGAACGAGAAGCCGCCCCCGCAGCGGACGGCTCACGCATTCTCTTTTGCAAGACCATCAAGGAAGAGTTCGGTCGAATCGATCTCCTCGCGGACGCCGCGTGCGCGAGCAAGTATGCGCAGCACGTGCGTTCGGAGCGTCCCTATCTGAACCTGTCGCAGACCGAGCTCGAGCGTGTTCTCAGGACCCATGTCCGCGACAACCCTCGCATCCAGCTTCTGCTCGAGCACACGTGGGAGTCCCTGACAGAGACGGGCAACCGCATCGTCAGCTGCGTTCATCCCGTCGACTCGAAAGAGTCGTTTGAGGTCTCGAGCCGCTACCTCCTCGGGGCGGACGGGGCGGGAAGCCGGACGCGCGAAGCGCTCGGGATTCAGATGATCGGGCCCGATCGAATCCAGGATTTCGTCAATGCGTACTTCGAGATTGGGCTTCGCGACTACGTACCCACTCCCGCCAAACTCTACTGGATCCTTCACCCTGCAGCGGCGGGGGCGTTCATCGCGCATCACGTCGACCGTCGCTGGACGTACAACATCCCGATCTCGGCACCCTACGAGTCGCCGGAGGATTTCACGGAGGAAGTCATTCGGGAGAGGATCCAAATCGCGCTCGGCACGGACCAATTCGACATCGAGATCAAGTCGATCTCGTTCTGGCGAATGACCGTGCAGGTGGCCGACGCCTATCGTCGCGGGCGCGCGTTTCTCGTCGGAGATTCGTCTCACCGATTTCCACCGACGGGCGGCCTCGGGATGAACACCGGGATTGCCGACGCCCACAACCTATGTTGGAAACTCGCGGCGGTTCTCCAGAAACGGGCTCCAGAATCGCTCCTCGACAGCTACGAGGCGGAGCGAAAGCCGGTGGCCGAGCGCAATGCCGAGGAGAGTCGACGAAACTACGATCGCATCTTCGAAGTGATCGAAGCGTTCGGTCTCCCACGCGACGCACCCGAGATGATGGCACGCGTGACGAACCACCCGATCACCAAGAAGGTGCCCGCCTTTTTGCGACGACTGCTGCTCTCGCTCTTCCGACTTCCTGGACATCTGGTGCTCAATCGCTTTCGACGAAGCGCACGCGTCCGCGCCAAGGTGGCGTCGAGCATTGCGGACCAGACGCAGCACTTCGACCGCATCGGCCTCGACATCGGGTACGTGTACGGCGAAGGGGCGGTCGTTCCCGACGAAGAGTCCGGCGACGCGCCGTTGGAAGGCGTGACCGAGTACCATCCGTCGACACGGCCGGGTGCGCGATTCCCGCATGTGGCGCTCGAGGAGCGACCTGGGGGGCGATCGAGTCATGATCTCTTCAGCTACTCCCGCTACACGCTCCTCGTTGGGTCCGACGGAGACGCATGGAAGCGCGCACTTGGAGACCTCACCCCTGCACCCCGCACCGACGTCCGCACGCTGACCATCGATGAAACCGACGCGAGCCCGCAAGGTGCCGAGCGGCTACGCAGCCATTGCGTGATCGATCCGTCGGGAGCCTTGCTGGTGCGGCCCGACGGACACGTCGCGTGGCGGGAAAAGACGATGCCTGCCGATCCCGCCCAAGCACTCTCCAACGCGTTCGCCGCCGTGGGGGTTCAGTGATGCCGGAAGTGAGGTAAGCATCCGCAGTCGGCGCGTCCCGCATCCAACCCGCTTCACTGGCGGCCCGCTGTGTTACGGTGACGGCGAGGAGGCTAGCTCATGCTTAGATGCGCCGACTTCACGATCCTCTGTGCCCTGCTGGTCCTTCACGGTTGCGGCGGCCAGACGGAGTTGACAGGTGGCACTGCGGGTTCGGGGGGTTCGGGGGGTTCCCCCGACTCGATTGTCCTTGGGGGCCTCGAGTGTGGCAATTGTCGCTGCACGCCCGAGGGAGTTTCTTTAGAGACCTCCAGAACGGAGCTGGACTGTTTCTGTTGTGTGCATCAATGCGAAGTAGACCGCGGGCCTGATGGCGATGGGAGTATCGACGAACAGATCATTACGGAGTACGCCTGCGAACGTCGGACCTACTACGAGTTCACCGAGAATGCGATCATCGAGCTCGTGATCGACACGACGTCGGGAGACATCGTGGGAGGTCGCTTCGAAGACGACTCGGGAGTATGTACCGTTGACGGGTTCACGCTGAGTGCGGGGGACACCGATCTCTCTGGCTGCCGGGTAATCTCGATCCTCCGGTGCGAGGGCAAGTGCGGCGACTCAGAGAGCACTCTGACGGAGTGCGAGAGCGACGGGTGCACCTGCGTCGAGTGCGGTCCTGACGGTTGCATCTCCGTCGACGTCGATGACCAGCCATGCAGTCACGGAGACAGCAGTGGGCGGTGCATCACTGGCTGTTGCCGGTTGGACGATGGCGAACGCATCTGTGAAGAAGGATCGTAGAACGATGGCACGTCGTTTGCGTCTAACAACGGAGGGGCGTGGCGAACGTCTGCTAGGCCTCCGAACAAGCGAATGTGGAGAATGATCGAGCAAGGTCACCGGATCGCGTTCCGTGTTGCTCTCGTCGGGGCGATCGCACTCGTGAGCGCGTGCGGAGAGGCAGCCCCCGACGCGCCCTTCGTGAACGAACCGATTCCAGAGCATGACCCGGCCTCAGCCGCGATCTCGCTTTGCGGTGCGGACGATTCGGTCGGGTTCATCGCCACCTCGGGGGGCGGCGGGCCGATACTCCCGGGGTCGGAGGTGCTCGCAGAAATCGGCTTCGCCCGCGTGGCCATCAGCACGAGCTGCGAGTTTTGGACTTACACCTGGACAGGTCCCCGCGGCGGTCCGGGAGGCTTCCTGCGCACGGGCCAGCTGACGGAAACCCAGGTCGATGAGATCGAACAACGGTTGCAACTCGACAGTTGGGCGACGCTGGAACCGAGGCACGGGACGTGTTGCTACGCGGACTCGGGCGTGGTCTCCTACTATTGGGGAACGGACTGGGTCAGTTGGGAGATGCTGGGGAACTCCCCCCCGCTGCCCGACAACTTCCAAGTCGATCTCCCGGGTGTCCTGGGCGAACTTCTCGACTTTCTCGCGGGCGAGGGTGCCCTCGCGTCCGGCCCCGTCCGATACGTCGTCCTCTCCCTCGAAGGAACCGTCGACTCCGCATTCGCCCGCGCCCCGCCTTGGCCACTCGAGAGATCGATCGCTGAAGTCGCAAGCGACCTCACGTTCGGGGGCATCGCAAACCCCGTGTTCCGTGCCGAAGGCGAAGACGCAGTCAAGCTGCGCGCGATCCGAGCCGCGGCGGCGACCGGTGCATTCGGCTCGATCCACGGAGGAACCATCCCGATCCAGCAACCCGACGGCTCGAGTTACCATCTCTTCATCCGCGACATCGCCGCTTTCGAATCCCCCGAAGGCACCCCCACTCTTGACCCACTCGCGCTCTAGCGCCGGGTGCGAGCAGAGAGCCCGAGGAAGCAGAGATCCGACCAGGGTGGCGCGCTTCGGGTCGCCCGTAGACGAAGACGACCCGGGTTGGCGTTGCGCTGACGACCCGACGCCGATCTCCAACATCGGTTTCGCCGAAGAAACGGCCCGACAACGTGGTTGGCCGCCAACCCTGGGTGAGGTTGTGATGGTGCCAGTCTGGCATGCCCTTGGGAGCCGGAGTACCTTCGTAGTCGTGGACCCCTGGGCCATCCTCGACAAGTCCCGATGGGAACCGCTCAGACGCTTCGTCGAGCGCTGGTACGTCGAACCTCTTGGCGAGACGAGTCTCCCGTTCAAGAAAGTGGAGGCGGTCGAAGCGAAGCTTGGCTGCCCGATTCCGCTCGTCGTGAAGGAGTGGTACGTGCTGGTGGGCCATCGTCTTGACGATGCGAATCAGGACCGTGCTGTGAGGCTGGAGCAGCAGCAGTTGCGCGATGGCAGGCTCCACCTCTGGTGGGAGAATCAGGGGAACTGGAGCATCGAGGTCGCAGCGGGGAGCTCCGATGAGGACCTGCCCGTCTTCGTCGAGGGCGATACCTTCGCTCAAGAAACCCCCGCAACGGTGACCGAGGCGCTGCTTGGGATGGTGTACAGCGATACGCTAGTCGGAGCCTATTCGGGGTGCGGCGCTGGTCCGCTAGGGAAGCTCGGCCTGACCGTTGTCGGTGGCTACGTCGATCGGCTAGCGCCCGGTGTCGAGCCGCGCGTCGGCGTCCTCCCAAGGCTCGACGTCTGGCCGAATCCATACTTCGACAAACCAGCGTACGGGCATGAGGCACTGGTGGTCCGTCACAACGGTGCGGCCTGGGAGTGGATGGCGGCGACGGCTGATGCACAGGCGGAAGCTGCTCGGGTCCTCGGGTTGAGCGAGGCCAATGAGGGCTTCGTCCTGGTGCTCTCGTTACCCGAACTGGATGCGGCTGGGGCCGCGGCCGCCCGGGCGCTGATGGAGCGGGGC
>JBATTM010000682.1:0-1935 GCA_049670545.1 Polyangiales bacterium | reverse complement strand
TCGTAGACGCCCTTGACGTCATCGATGAGAAGGGCGCCCCTACACGCCGAGGGTGAAGGGAACCTGATCGTGCTCGACTCCGTCGGAGTGCTAGTTGGGAGGCGCGCGCGTCCGCGAATCGATGAGGAACCGATCGATGATCAAGTAGAGGCCGACCTGCACGAGGATCGACCGCGGACCGATGCACCAATTGTCGACGAGACACGATCGGCATACAGATTCCGACTTAGTGTCAACGTGAGTGAACACGTCGTCGTGCGATGTTCCGCACATGGGACGTTCTCGTTTGCCTGTGTCGGACGTCGTGCAGAAAACGGACAACACATCCGACCGACTTGCTCACGGCGAGACTCTCGCAAACAGAATTGTCACCTTTCCCAATGCACACACGAGTCGAAAGGGAAGATAGGGTCCAGCCTCGAGTCGCCGGCCGAGGGGGTCGGCGCAACCAGGAGGAATGACTCATGAGATTTTCGACTCTATTGGTCTTGGCAACGGTATTCGCTGCCTTCGCGCCGAACGTGACTGCGGCGCAATCCGTGATCGATCCAAACGCAACCGTCGTAGAGCTTCGCACCAGCTGCGTGATGCCTGGCAGCACGTATCTCGACAACTGTTTCGAGACCGCAGCCGACGTCACCGATTGGCTCTGGGTCGACGCCGGGCTTCCAGGTGGCCGCAACAGCGAACCCAATTCATTGGACTCTGTAACGGTTCGCGTAGGGCCTGGGACGTTCGACGCGTTCGAGTGCGATGGAAACGGAATGCGAGGCTTTGTCAGCGTGGAAGGCGCAGGACGTGACGTGACCCGTTTTGTGACTCCGAGCCCACCGGTGTTCCACCCTATCGCGGGCGCCTGTCATGGCGGAATAACGTCCGACGGCTGCACGAATCTCTCCTTCCGCAACGTCACTGCTGAAGGCGCAGCTGGCGTCCTCTGGGTGGGAGACGGAGATTCGCAATGGGAGGATGTCGACATGACGGCAGAGAACCCCACGGGCGCGACCTGTCTAGCCGAGGCAATGGCATGGTATGACGCGCTCAGTCTGGGAGGCGAGCATTTCTTCTGGAACACGCGGTTCAGAGCGCTCGGTAAGGCGGCCTTCACTTCGGCCTTTCAAACTGACGAGAGTGACAGCTGGATCTACGGAAGCGACCTGCTGATAGAGATGACCAGTGACGCGGTGGTCGGTGGCGCGACCGTTCGCAGCGGCTCAGACATCGGTGTTCGGATATTCGGAAGCACGGTCCGCGCCCGTTTCGCGGCATCCGCTCCGAGCTTCTCAGGCCTCGTGACGGGTCTGCTCGCGGAGTCGGATGGCGTCATCCACATGCATGGTGGAATCATCAATGTAAGTACCTCTCTTTCGACGTCGGGCGTGGCGGTGGGCGTTCAGGCGAGCGCCGGCTCGTTCGTTCACACGCCGGAGACGGCCTTCGCACTGAGCGGTCCCACGATTGCGCGCCTGCTAGGTGCCGGGGCCATCCAATCGCCTTTCCTGTGGCCGAGCGGGCCAACGCCCCCAAGCATCTTCTCGCAAACCGGCTCTGACCTATTCGTCAAGACGAAGGAGGGGCCGGGTCAGGACGAGGCGCGGCTGCTGGTGTACGACAATGGTTGCAGCCCGGGCCCGTGGAGAAGGGTCTCGAACGACACCTGTCTGTGTTAGCGCGCTGCTAGAAGGCAGCCGAACCTGAAGCCCCGGCTTACCATCGCGTGACTCGGGGCTTCTCGTTTCTCGGTGACATGCCCGCTTGATGGTCTAGGGCGCTAGGTTCTCGAAACCGCTTACTCGAGTTCGACCTCTGGAAGATCGTCGCCCATTTCGTCCTCGTCTTCGTCGTCGCCTCGCGAATCGGTGTCGCCGAGGCCGAGCTGCCCGGCGTTGTTGGTGCCCCAGCACTTCACGCCAGCGTTGTCGAGGATGACGCAGG